>JACPZK010000023.1 GCA_016195565.1 Nitrospirota bacterium
CTGCTACTGACGCCTCATTCCTCAAGCCTGCCAATACCATTTTCTGCTTCTCTTCTGCGCTCCATTTCTTTCTTGCCATCTGCTTCCTCCTTCCGGAGGACTAACTTACCAGTTGTTCCTAATTTCGTCAAACCCTACAAGTGGATTTAACTCTGATTGTTCGCCTTTATCCGCAAGTTTCAAATATGATGCTCTTGGCAGAAGAATAGAGAAGACTGTTAATGGAAGGACGATAAATTATTTGTATGACGGATTAGATATAGTGCAGGAAATTGAGAGTGGAACGGTTACAGTGAATTACATCCGCACCTTGAACATAGATGAACCTTTGGTAAGAATCAAATCTGATGGAACAGTCAGGTATTATCAACAAGATGCTCTTGGTAGTGTGATTGCTTTGACTGATGAGAGCGGCACAATCAAGACAACATATTCTTATGATCCATTTGGCAATGTCACTGTTTCAGGCGAAGCATCAGATAATCCTTTCCAATTTGCTGGAAGAGAGAATGATGGAACAGGTCTTTTATTTGAGAGAAACAGATATGACAGTCTTGAACTGCAAAGATACATCTCTCAAGACCCCATCGGACTTGCTGGCGGGGATGTGAACTTTTATGTTAGGGTTTGGAACGATCCTGTAAATTGGGTTGATCCTGAAGGATTGAAAGGCTCCGGTGGAAAGGGAAAGGGTATAATCGACGGCATAGGCAATCTTCCCGGTTTCAATATGGGTGCTGAACCAGGACAGGTATACGGGACAAAACACGTGTGCGCTGCGTGGGAGTGTAAGGATAAATGCGGAAAAATATCGTATGCTTACAGCGATGCCGTTTTACATTCACCTGACACAGTTTGCAGGTGTGTGAGATATTATGATACTGGTGAGTTAATAAAGTATTAAAGAATGGTCACATGCTGATTCTTTGAAATTAGGAAGTTGGTTTTTCCCTTGGACGGTTTTATTGTTTTAATAAGGGAGGATTGATTGGAATATATTTACTCTATAATAAAACGATTATTCTTATGGATTCTATTGATTCTATCAGGGATGCTTGGCAGCTTCTTATTTTATATTTGTTATGACTTCTCAAATAAATTGCTATGGTCTCGGAATTTAAGTCGTCTTATCCAGCATCTCCTAACATGGATAAATCCAAGAACAGAGTTCCAGCATTTTATTTTCTTTGTAAGCTTAAATATTGTTGTTGCTTTCACCTCGTCATTGCCCGGTTCAGTCTTATGTGGATTACTACTGGTTAGATTATTCAGGGACAGGGCAATGCTTTATGGGGTGGGGTTTGTCTGCATTTATTTATTATTAACCTTTCATTACCGGCGCCTTGTCGACGCCCCCGATTTAAGCCTTCAAGTAAGTGTTCTTATTATGCCTATAGTTGCAAGTCTTACTCTTCTTCTGAGTATTTTGATAATAAGAAAATATTCGTTGCTTTTCCCTGCTGAAAAACTAGGCATAAATAGTAGGCATAAATAGGGACACATGTTAATGCTCACTAAATAGGTAACTCTTTTGGTACGATAAAAAACTAAAGGAGGCCCTAATGCAATATTCAAGTCAGGTTATAGTAAAGCGCTGGATTCCAATCCTTAAGGAGTATGAGCGAACCAAAGCTAAAGTTAATCCTCGCCCCTTTAAATTTGTAAAAAACCTATGCGATGCACACCACATATCGAGGAAGGCACTTGGTCGCTATTACCGCAAATGGATTCAAGGCAATAAATTAGATGAAGCTCTCTTGCCAAACAAAAGAGGAGTGCGTCCCGGTTCAAGGAGGACACCTAAAGAAGTAGAGCGAAACATAATCAAAGCTTACAGGAGATTCGGCTCAAACAGATATGAACTTGTTCTTCTTTTTAAGCCTTACTATCTGGATAAAACGCCTTCTCCTGCGACAATGGACAGAATAAAGGCGCGTTATCCTCTGAATGAGGCGCAGAAGCAAATAATAAAGCGTTACGAAAAACAGTCGCCTGGAGAGCTTGCCCATATAGATATGACCAAGATTCCAAAGGATATAAGATGCTCTTTTAAAATCAAAGAACTCTATGTTGCTGCCTTGTGCGATGATTGCACAAGGCTTACCTATGCTGAAAAGACAAGGAAGAAAAGGGGACGGTTCTATTTAAAAGAGAAATATGAGAAATCTGTCAACACAGAGTAAATATCTAATACTCCGCTATCTGCTGATTCGGAGGATTATTCTATTTTTAGCCCTCTATGAATATCTGAAAAGACTAACTGAAGCTACTAGCCCATGGGGAAGTATTAATTACGCCTATGACCCTGTCGGCAATAGAGCCAACACAACAGCAGATGCATCCAACAGACTTCTTGAGAATGCAATATATACCTACGCCTATGACAACAACGGAAACCTCATTACAAAGACAAAAAAGGCTACAGGAGAGATAACCAGATACTACTGGGACTATGAAAACAGGCTTGTGAGGGCAGCGGCAAATTTTTTATCAAGACTCAGATTCTGGAAAAAAGTTAAAACAGTTTTGTTTTTCATGCAGAAACCGCTCTGTTTCTGCCTGTCCTTTTTGCCTCATCCGCCGCATGAAGCGCTTCCTCTGCGCTGTCTCATCCACCTCTGTTTACCGCAAGGGAAATATGCTCTAAATCATTGAGGATATTCTCTATCTGGAAAGGTTTGTTTATGCATCTCAAAACACCCTGCTCCATAACATCATTCAGAATACCTTCAGAGAGATATGATGAGATAACTATTACAGGGGTAACTATTCCCAATTCCTTAATCTTTCTCACGAGTTCAGCGCCGCTTATATCGGGTAGTTTTAGATCAGTAATAACCACATCATACTGGTTTTCCATAATCTTCTGAAGGGCGTCATTACCGGTATAAACACAGCACACAGAATGCCCGGCATGTTTTTCGAATGCCCTCTTCAATGACCAGCAGATAAGTTCTTCGTCATCCACAACCAATATTCTCATTGCGCCGCCCTTCACTTTATATGACAGGTAAGACATAGAGCGCTTCCTGAATTAGACTTTCTCAAAAATGGAGAGACACCAGGATCGTGGACATTGTGGCAGGAAGGACACTCTACTTTGCCACTATAGAATTTTAAGCCGCCACCTTCAACAGTTGAGGCGACGTTGAATTGTGATGATGAAGGATAAGTCATTGAGATTGGATGGTCCTTTGATAAGTCTGTCCCTAAATAGGTAGCACGTGAATCATGAGAAGCGCCGCCGGTGTGACACTCTCCACAATTATTAGCACCTTCCTTCATTTGATAATGAAAGGATGCAGCATTCTGTCCATACCATGGGCCTCCTGTGTTATAGCCTGCACCAGGGGCGTTAATAATAGCGTCAGCAGCAAGCACTCCATCATGGCAGCTTAGACAGGCACGGGAAACGCCGCTTGGAGGATTTGATGGTGAAGTCTGCATTGTAGGGCTACCGTATACGGTATAAGTTGCAGTATATGCAGACCTGTTCCACAGTGGAGCTCCGCTGTACATGCTATTAGTATTTGCCGCATGAGGAGTATGGCAATAAACACAAACTTCGCCGTAATTATTAAGAGTCTGCTTCATAAGGCCGCTGCCAACGTCGTATGCGTGTTTAAGGTCGTGTTTTGAACCTACAATGGTCGCACCGTATGCCCACACTGTGATCATGAATAATATCAGAACAACAAGAATCAAAACTGTCATTCTCAATTTCCTCTGCATTTTACACTCTCCTTCTGAAGTTTCCTCCTTCGGTAACCCGGCCGTCTTCTCTTTTTGAAGACCCGTTGCTTTCCGCCCCATTCTCACGAAAGGTTTGGCTTTATCGGGAGAACTATAAAATTCTAACTATCAGATATGCAAAAACTATTCCCACTAAAAGACAGGTAAAATACTACCCTTACCTGTCTTCATTGTGGGATTTCACTCACGAGGTGCGCTAAATTAAGCAAAAATTTACATAACTGGCATGTCTGTTCTTATTTTATATGGCATGTATAACACAATGCACTCCCTGAGTTAGATTTCCTGAGAAAAGCCCCTCTGCTCGGGTCATGGGGGTCATGACAGGAAACGCATTCAACCCTGCCACTATCTAACTTCACATCACTCCATCCCTTCTGTGTGTCAGGTGGTGTGTTAAAAGCAGGATCCTGTATAGTTGTAGGATATGTATTGGAGATAGGATGATGCGCATTAAGGTTTAAAGGTTGTGTTGGGTTATCCCCGAAAAGACGCAAATTATTATCCGTAGTCCAATGACATCTATCACAATTGGGGTTTGATGTTGTATCAGGTATACTGCCCGCACCCGGGCCATTAATTAAATCATGCATTTTATTATTTGCATTTACGCCGTCATGGCAGCTAAAACATACAAGGGAACGAGGATTAGGAGTAGCAGGGCATGTGGTGTTCATCGTGGGGCTTGAATAAGGTGTAAAGGTGTTTGTTGTAGTCTGCCTGTTCCATAGAGGTTTTAAAGCTGTATTTGAAAAATGAGGCGTGTGGCAGAATACGCATATTTCTTCTCCAGCAGTGCTAATATCGTGCTTTGAACCCACGATGCTTGCGCCATATGCCAGTACAGCTATCATGGGCATTAGGAAAATTATTAAAAAAATTAGTTTTGCATTAATTTTCATAGATTGCACCAGCCTTTGTGTAACAATTAGCAAAAAACATTCCAGAATAAAGACAAGGCAGCTCAATAACTAAAGGGGGTTTTAATGTCATTGCGAGGAAAAGATAGATTCCTCACCTGTCATTGCGAGGCACATGAAATGAGCCGAAGCAATCTCATGACAGTTGCGGTAAACAAAAATTTAATACCCTTATTTTATTTACCTTTACCTTTTCCTGTCTTTTATCGTGGGATTTTACGCAAAGTGTGTGCAAATGCGCAGAAAATTTTACGGAATGGGCGAGAAGTTTTCTGCAAAATCTGTAATAAAACGTTTCATTTCCTCTGGCATGGAGGCGTGTATGGACTTAATCTGCGAGCCGATACAGGAATGCTCCATCAGAAGCTTCATGACAGCTGTCATGTAGTCTCTTTTGAATACAGTCATGCTTTTTAGTTTTGAAAACTTGTCCATATAAAAAATTCTCGTGGCCTTATTGAGCTCATCCCTTAATTCATCAATGGTCATATTTGTAGGTTTTACGACAGGTTCTATGAGATTATACTTGCTGTAGTCTTTTGTTACTACATAAGGTTCCAGTTCCTTATATATATCTGCATAAGGCCACGGCGCAATGGCGAGGAAAAAAGCCATGTCGGGATTATAATGTTTTGAAAGTTCAACCGTGGCATTAATGGATTCCTTTGTTTCTTCCGGCATTCCGAGGACAAAGGATGTCTCGGAGATAATATCATGTTGGTTTATCAGGTCAATTGCTAATTTAGATTCCTCCACTTTTATGTCCTTTTTAAACCTGTCCAGCGTTTCCTGACTGGTGGATTCAACGCCTGCATATATATGGGCAATGCCTGCCTCTTTATATTTCCACAGGATATCCTGATCCCTTATAATGTCCTCAACCCTTGTCTCCATGAGAAGCTCTATATCCATTCGCCTTTCTATAAGGAGATAAAGTATCCTTTCCCATCTTATTCTGTCAAAGGTCGGAGTCTCATCAGGAATCATAAACACATTAACACCGTATGTTTTATGGAGATATTCAATTTCTAAAACAAAATTCTCAGGAGACCGTGCCCTCCAGGTGCGGCTCCAGAAAAGCTGCTGTGAGCAGAAACTGCACTGCTGGTTGCATCCCCTTGACGAGCTGACAATGCCGAGTATGGAGTTTTCTTTTGGTCTGTATGAATAAATCTTCCAGTCAATTAAATCCCAGGCTGTGGGCAGAACATCAAGATCTTGTATATATTCCCTCTGAGGAGTTGCAACAGCCCTGCCGTCAGCCCAATATGCTATGCCTTTTACCTTTGAAACATCACCTCTTGCAAAATGGCAGTCAAGGAGTTCGGGAAGCGTCAGTTCGCCCTCGCCTTTTACGATGTAATCCACATAGTTATGATTATTCCTGAGGATTTCTTCCCACATGAATGTGGGATGGACGTTGCCAACAATAGTGACTATCTCGGGATTAATCTTTTTTGATAATCTGCATACTTCAATGCAGTCATTTATAGAGGCTGTAATTGCTGTTGTTGCAACCACATCGGGCTTACTGGTTTGTATTTTTTTAATAATTTCGTCATAAGTATGGAAATAAGACATGGCATCGTATAGCTCCACATCATAACCGGCGTTCCTGAGACTTCCCGCAAGATAAACAAACCCCAGGTTAAGCCATGTGCCTGCTGACTCAACCACGCCTGAGTGATACGGCGGTGTGATAAGCATTACCTTTTTCATTTATTGCCCTTTTCTTCCTTCTTTTTCTCTGTTTTTACTTTTATCTCATTAATGAGCCATTTATTGTCTTTTTTAAGCAAAATATATTCCATCTCGTAATATATGCCTGAAGCAGGCAGAACTGATTGTTTGGTCTCAAGATTCTTGTACTCGTATATCCAATCCTCTAAAGTTATGACATTTGCACTGTTTCCAGATATGGTAATATTTTTGAATTTAATATTTTCAAGCCTGCCGTTCATATACACATTAGAGTCATGCCACGAAGCAATCCAATGATTAAGTTTTTCTCTCTCCTTCTGAACTAATATGTCCTTCATTGGCTCCGTATCGCCGGTCTTTGCAGCCTCAATAAGCATATTGTTGTAACTTATGACCGTATCTTTTATTAAAGTTTTGTCCTTTGCCGTTTCTATTTGAGAGCAGGAAAAAAGACAGGTTAAGGCTAAGGTTATGGTTAAGAAACGAATGATTTTTTTATGAAATTTTTTACATTTATTTTTCTCTTCCATTTTTCTTTTACCTGTCTTTATCAGAAATATGCTGAATGCAGCGATTCCACAGTAAATGGCACAAGATAGATACTAAATATTGACAGCACAAAACAGAACACGAGCATCCATGCGGCTTTTCTGCCCTTCCAGTTAAAAAATAGTCTCGAATGCAGATAAAGCCCATATAGCAGCCATGTTATCAGGGACCATATCTCTACAGTGTCCCATCCCCAGTATCTTCCCCATGCCTGATTTGCCCATATTGCCCCTGCAACAATGGTAATACTCCAAAATATAAAACCAAAACCGACAAACTTATAACTGTAAGCATCAAGCACATTGATAGATGGAAATTTTTTGAAGAATTCAGTTTCACCCTTTTTCTCTTTTAAAAGGTATAGCACCGATGCCCCGAGTGCAATAATCAAAGCGCCCACCGAGAGATGATTGAATGTTACATGGATGACAAGCCATATACCTTTAAGGGATGGAGGCAAACCTTTTATTTCAGGATTCATAAACAGACCGATTGTCATCATCAGAAAGCTCAGCGGCACAACAACAACACCTGCCGGTCTCATTTTCGTGTATCTCAAAGCAGCAATCAGAAACATAACAATAACCACCCATGCATTGGAGGAAAGTATTTCGTATTTCATAAGGTAAGGCCCATGCCCCGTTGCCCACCATCTTAAACCGAGGGCAGCGGAATGGAATAAGAGTCCAAGGAATGTAAAAAACATTGCAGGCTTAATAGTCTTTTCCTTCCGGAAAGAGACACTGTAAGCAAAGAAGATAGTTGAAAGTATATAAAATCCCACAGCTATCCAATGCAGGACAACTTCATATTTCAACATCAATAAATCATCCATCTCCACTCACTCCTAATTCTGCTTTTATATTACTCAACTCTTCTTCAAACATTGCATGGTATCTCTTTGTTGAACCACTTATAGATATTACTGAATCCCCACGGATTCCCAATTGTATCTCTTTATATGGAAGCAGATAATTTATTATCATACCAGTAATAGCAATTACAAATCCTGCATAGGCTATATTTGTTCCGATGTTTTTGGCAAATATCAGGCCGCTCCAACTTCTGATTGCTGCAAACAGTAAGATATCGTTTTTGACTTTTATAGCCTGCCCCGGCATTAAGAGTCCTTCAAACACGGGCGTCTCTCTTTCAATAACTCTAAGGTAAAGAATTGGTTTTGACGGATAGAAAGATGGTTTTGTAATATCAGGATAAAATTTCATATCAAATATATAATCTGTAGTTGCAAAATCAGACCTGCCAATGGCCGGTCTTCCGATTCTGTCAGGCCTATCCAGAAGAAAATGTGTTACAACCTGTTTGCCTGTTGAGCTTTTAAGTAAAAACGACAGGACATAGCCATAATTTGAAGATTGATATATCTTAACACCATTGATATTAAGGGGACTGTTTACAGAGATATTATAGTCTGCAGTAGTATCCCCTTTAGTGACAGCAACAGAGCTTTCCAGTGATTTAATATCGCCCGTATCCCAGTAAGTATGCTGAAATCCGGAAAGATGGATTTTAAAACCGGTGTCAAACCTCTTTGAAAAAAGCCCCATATATTTAACAAGAAAATCTGAATCGCTTCCCGAGAAAACCTCACCCTCCATAACCTGAACAAACCCCCTTTTCTGAAAGGCAAGACCGATGAGCGCCGCAATAATTATCAAGAACAATCCAGAGTGGAATATCACGCCTCCCCATCTGTTGATAGAATGTTTTGAAAATGCCAGTAAGCCCTCACTCCTATTCTTCAGTGCATACCTCTTTTTCTTCATGAATTTTATAAGGCTTTCCCCCGTAACTACTGCTCCTGCCTCTACAGCATCCCAATTAACATTGTCCGGTGCAATAAAGTCTTTTCTTTTCAGATTCCTCTTAACCTGCAAATAGATTGAATACCCCAGCGATAACATAATAATAAAAACAAGCAACAGAAACCATGCGGATGCATAGACCCTGTTAAGCTGAAGGAAATTCACGATGTAAAATGTCTTAGGCGATGTCAACTTCCATGTCTCGAAATAAGAAGGGCTTTTATAGCTGACCTGGGGCACAAGAACACCTATGAAAGTAGCGATCAGGATCAGGATTATCAGGGTAATAACAAATTTTGGTCTGGTTATGGTTGTAAAAAAATGCACATCATTTAATAATTTTACTTCTTTCATTTCTTTCGTCTTTTCGTAAAGCTTTCGGTCTGTAGTAACAAAATTATGGGGTTAACCCGAAGTAAATACAATCAACGCCTTATATACTATTTTGAACAAGCATGTTTGAAACCAAAAATTTATGCTGTAAAACAGCGGATACTCTTTTATGGGTCGGCGCCAGAAATACCACCATGACCGCCGCAATTTGTAGAGCAGTTGCTTTGAGCATAGGTACCGCTCGTTTTTTTAAACCCTGTAACCTTAAGACTATTGCCATTATAATTGTATGGCGAAAGGTCTGTATTATATCCGATGAGCCTTGATCTCTTTGAGCCATGCGGCACTGCCATATGGCAATTAACACAGTATGCCCCCCTTGTAGACATTCCAGAATGGGCGCTATTTTTCCAGCTTCCATCGTATATCGGATGACAGTTCTTGCAGAAAAGGGCTGTATTACTCGTATCAGTTGTATTTAGTGTCCATAGAGTTGAGCCGTCAGACTTTGTAGGCCAGTACTTACCAGTCCCCTTGAGCATATATTTATAACTTGACCCATGGGGACCTTTAGGGTCTCCTGATGCCTCATTATCAGTGCCGTGGCAGTCAGAGCAGTACATAGTCTGATTTCCTACATTTGTTGCCCACGGCGAAGACATCTGTGCTGTTGTCAATGGCTTCGGCGCATAAGAGCCTGTCTGGTTATTTAATGTAACCACAACAGGATGGGCTGACTTGTTGTTCGGATTGAATTCCATTGCCTGATCCGTTACTGTCACGCCTGATGCAGTTGTGTATGTTGTAATCCCATCACCGTCCCTCAATGCCCAGTATGAATGGCACTTAAAGCATATCTGGTATTCGTATGTTGAGGACTCCTGCGTAGTAAAGGTTGTAGGCACTGTCCATATTGCCGGCCATGTAGGTTCAACGCCTGTTACGCCGGTAAGGGCTCCTGATTTTGCTGTCTGGTTGGATTTATTATCAACAGTAGTTGGATACCATGCGGCTGTCCCCACACGGGCAGGTGTATTCTTTGCCTTGTGCGGATTATGACAGTCAACGCACTCAGCATGTCTTGAGTCCGACCACTGAAGACCCTTGCCGGCAGCCGTAGGATAGAGAACATCAAGGTTCGTATGAACCCCTGAGATTGTTGTTGTCGGATGCTTGTATGTCCGTGTTATAACTGTCTGTATCCTGTTTGTTGTTGCTGAAGCGCTTGAGCCGTGACATGCTGTCTCAGTAGTCAAGCCGGATGCTCCCTGAAAACATGTGGTCTCTTCAGCCTGCCTTAATAGATAAGGCGCGCCGAGGCCTTTGTGCGGCCTGTGGCAGTTCATACAGACAAGGGATGATATGGTGCCTGCATCAAATGTGGTATTAACAGTTGCATCTGAATAAGCATTTGCGGCGGTCTGGTGGATACTTCCAGTCCAGCCTGTCTTTGAATGGCAGGCGCTGCATGTATTGCTTATCTTGGCTGCAAGGGTGCCTCCAGTGGTATCTCTTAAAAATTTCTGCTTACTGTATCCAGTATCTATATGGGGATCATGACAAGATGAACACTCAACATAGTTCTTGGCGCTTATACTATAGAGTTTCATAGCCGTAGATGTCGGATTCGATATAAGTTCTATGCTCCTTGAGCCTGAACCGAAGGAAATTGTTATTGCCGAGTTATACTCGATGCCAACAGGATGGTGTTTTGTGAGGTCTGTGCCTATATAGCCGGCCGCAGTTGTGGGCATCTTATCTGCGGTAACGCCTGACATGGCAATTACATTGTTTCCAAGGATTGTTCCTCTTACCAAATAAATCGCTCCGACAGCAACCGTGCCGTCATGGCAGCTCAGACATTGCCTTGAAAGCATTCCCGGCTCTCCAGTAGCAGCGCCAAGCCCTGATGGGACTGTATAACCTGCCCTTGTCAGATAGTCACTGTTATACATGGTATAGCCGGTAGTCGGCATATCATGATTCCACAATGGCCTGCCTGCTTGGGCATTATGGGGTATGTGGCAAAACACGCATATCTCTGTCTCAGAGCCCGCTGGTATAGGGGCTGGTTGGGTTACCTGGGCTTTTATGGTAGCAGTAGGAGGCGCCGATGTCGACATATTGTGAACTGTGTTTGAAATCCCAGCATAAGAAAAATAGGCAAAGGTTAAGGTGAAGGCAAGGAAAACCAATAAAATTAAGAAGATATTTGCCTGTTTCTGAATAAGGCGTTTCATATACTCCCCTCTTTAATCGTTTTAATCACTACATCACTCGTGTCTATATCCGTTATATTATCAAGCAAATTTAGTGCCATAATTTTAAGTTCACCGTTCACTGTTTACGATTATTTAATTGCTGTGAACCGTGAACCGTTGACTGTGAACTTTTAATATACCTGAACACCTGCACCCTCATATTATAAGAATCCGCTACATATATTTTATCATCATTTGAAATGCTTATGCCTCCCGGAAGCGCAAACTCTCCATGCTTCGTCCCCTGTCTGCCGAACACAAGCAGCGGCTGCCCTGACTTATCAAATATAGTAACCGCCTCAAAAAGCGTATCGGTTATGTATATATGGCCTTCGCTGTCGAGGGCAATACCCCTCGGATTGGCCAAATCTCCTGCAGCATTTCCCCTTCTGCCGAACTTGCCAACAAATTTCCCCTGTTTATCAATTATTTGAACTCTTATATTCATTGTATCGGTAATGTATAAATTTCCATCTCTTCCAAGAGCAATAAAGGTCGGACGGTTAAACTCGCCGTTGCCGCCGCCGTACCCTCCGATTGTTTTTATATATTTGCCGTCCAGACTATAAACAAAAATTTTGCTTGCAAGGGTATCAACCACGTAGAGGGCGCCTGACATATTGTCTATAGCGATTCCGGTAGGCCTTTGCATAACATTGTCAGAGCCTATTTCTCTCAGAAACTTTCCCATTTTATTAAAAACATATACCCTTCTCATGACAGAGTCTGATATGTAGATATTGCCTTCATTATCCACCGCCACGTCTATAGGGGAAGAAAGACGGGTTTTCTTACTTACACCCTCTATAACAAAATATTTGCTATCTTTGGGGTCAAAGACATGAACTGACTGATCGGCAGTATCTGTAACATATAGCCTGCCGTTGTCGTCAGCAAAAATGCCAAAGGGCTTTATAAGTCCTTCCCTTGACTCACCTGCAACAAACTCCCATACGCGGCGGAAAAAACCCTTTTTAATCTGAAAATCATCAGGGGTTGTGATGGAATATAAAAATTCTATCCTCGGCTCCCAAGGCGGCGGAGGCCAGACAATATGCTCCTTTTGGACTTCGCCGGTATTCTTACCCGGTCCCATGCTGATGCTCATAAAAGCAGCCATGATAATGAGGAGATAAAGGGTTTTTCTAAGTTTTGTTATCATTCAATCTCTCAAAACGAGACGACAGTTATACAGTTTTTCAGCAAATACCTTGCTCATACCTTCAATATCATTTAAAAGTGTAACCTTCTCCTGCTGCGTCTTCTCCATTTTCTCAACAAGGTTCTGCATCCCCTTCCGGGCGGCCTGCAATGAAGTTATATCCTGTTTCATCGTCTCGGTAAGCAATTTTAATGGTTCGTTGATCTCCTTTATACCATTGTCGAGGTTCGTAAGGGTGAGATTTCCTTCACCAATATTTTTTAATGCATCGTTAAAAGACAAAAGCCTTGCGGATATCCTCTTAAATATGAGATGAGCAAATAAATATGCCGCGATAACGAGCGCTGCTGTGGATATAGCCACTGTCTTTATCATTACAGGAAAAACTACTTCCCAAGGGGTAATGGGTGAAATATGCGACCTGTAGATTAATCTATCGAATTCCTTTGCTGAGAAATGCCAGATAAGCATACTGGCGCTCACAGTAATAAACAGACCGAGTATCAGAAAGTAGATGGTAAACCTGCCCTGGAGTCTTCTGTTTATGAAATAATGTCTTCTTTTGTAAGGGCGTTGCAGATTCTCAGCCATTTAACCTCCTCTACCTTTACCTGATTATTTCTTGTGACACGCCAGACAGAGGGCGCTGCCCCTGTTACTTATTGCAAGATCAAACCTTTCCTTTGAATATATGTTATGGCACGACCCACAGCCAATTTTTCCATCAAAAAACCTGATGGAAGGGTTTATGCTCGATGGGTGTTTCAACCCGCCATCCCTGTAAGCCTTCATATATTCTACACCAATTGGGTGAGAGACGCCATTGCCGTGGTTCCATATCCCTGAACCAATCTTAACAACTGATGCCCTTGCGAGGGCGCTATCGTGGCAGCTCAGGCATTCCATAGACAGCCTGTCTATGGGATTTCCTTTATTAGTTACCTCAAACCCTCTTACATCTACAGCGCTTCGTGAGTGCGCAGGCTGGTCGGATCCACTATGCCTTCCCATAGCTCCCTTATGGCAGGTATAACAAAAAACCCTCCCTATCTTTTCTCCCCTCAGCAAGGGTTCACTACTGCCATGGACATCATGGCACGTGGCGCAGGTTATCCTGCCTGCCCAATCGAGGGGGAACTTATCGGGTATAGGCATTGACGGCCTCATGCCTGATGGATGAGAAAGGCCGAGGTCCCCATGACAATCCTTACATTGAAAGTCGATCTCTTTAACAAAAATCCTCTTGCCATCTGATGAAGTGAGATGACATAGAGAACACTTCCCTTCAAAGTTATGCGCCGGTTTTTTTGCCATTAATAGCAACGGGATCATCGCAATGGTTAATAGAAGAAACCACTTCAGGGGGCTCATGAGGGAAAGGGAGTTTCCTCCACAGTTCCTAAACTCTGAATCTTTCAATCGCCTTACCAAGGTTATCCACCTTTTCCTTGAGCCTTTCTGCAGATTCAGGCGTATCATCTATTTCCTTTCTCGCTCCCTCAAATTCCTCATAGGCATCGCTGATGGCGCGAAAATGTTCATTCAGTCCGTTTATCATTGTATTAAAACTGCCGGCAGTATCCTGAAGCTGGTCATAGCTTCTGAAGGTTATGGGTCTGACCTTTCTTGTGTTCACAAGTTCATTAAGGACCCTCCGGAGGCTGTAAACCGGACCGGCTATCTTATGTGAGGCAAGCACTGCAACCAGGACGACCACGCCGGATATGACTATAGACTCCACTATTAAAGCGGCCCTTATAACGCCTGAAAGGGCGTCATCGGCCTCTATGAATGACTGTATGGCATCAGCATAGTGCCTGATTTCTAAACTCGGGATAGCAATATAAAGTAACAGGGCAATTACACCCATGCCTGTTAACACAATGCCTGTGAATCTCAGAATAAATTTACGCTCAAAACTCTTCTCTATCATTCCCTTTTCCTTTACCTATACCTGCTTTAAAATGGTCTTGATACTTGGAAAAATGTAGTTGACCTTGTCTTGACCCCTTGAGGCCCTTTCTCCTGCCACAAATCATTTTTGAGGTTCATCGTAATACTCCTTAATCTGTATTCTACACCTAAAGAGCCCAAAGTTGTGCTGGTGTTGTTAATGCTTTCTTTATAAAAATTCAGCCCTGCATTCAAGGACAAATCCCTTCTCAACACATACCTGAAAGTCAAATTGCCGTATCTGAACGTCCTCGGAGTCGTTCCCCTCTCGAATATTATCCCAGCTTTTGCATCAAGGCTGCCTCTAAAGCCTAACTGCATAAAGTATCCTAAAGAATTATCGGATGTAAGATTTTTTGTCTTTGTGACGGTCGAGGTCCCATCTGTCTCATCACCAATGGTATTTTCCTCAGAGAAATTAAGAAGACTCTGGAAGGTAAGGTTCTGTATAAAACGGTTTATAAATCCTGCATTATAGACATATCTCGTGGTCTTTCCTCCCAGAGATGAGTTATATAAATAGTAGGAGCCGCCGCCGTTGATTTCTGATTTTATTTTGTCAAATAATTTGGAAACCCTTCCGCCGATTGAATAGGACATAGAATTTCTATTCTCTGATGTCTCAGATTGCTGTGCCGTACCGTTTGCAGATGTGTCCGCAGAAAATGTAAGACTGTCAGGCAGCGGCTTTGTAAAGGCAAGTCCGAGCGTCAGCGCCTCCGTCGAGTCGTTTCCGGAATCGCCTGTGCTTTTATAGAGCATAAGGTTCTGGTTTGTTGTAAAAAATTGACTGATTTTATATGTCGAATTCCCGAAAAAGGTCGCAAAGTTACCGATTTCTTCCTTTTGTTTTATTCGGCTTGCATATAAGCTAAGATTAGAATTAAAGTCAGACGATGGCACATAGTTGAAATTCATATTAGAGCCTATGGTCGTAAATTCGTTATAACTGTTGTCATTATAACTCGTATCCATGTTGAACCTTGTGTCTTTGCCGGGCTTCAGGCCGAAGGAGACCTTTGCATCGTTTATAGCCTCAAACCTATTGCTCTCTTTTTCAAGATTGTGTTGATATGAATAGCTTGCGTCAATATACGTTTCACCTTTCCTGCTGTCTATTCCAAATAATAAACTCCTGTTCCTCTGGTCTGTTACATCAGTTGCACTTGTAGTCTTTGTGTTGTCCTGATGAATATCGTATTTTAGATTTGTTCCAGCGCCTATGCGGGCATTACCAAAGAGTCCATATCTATCAGTGGTTTGCCTTGTCAGGAAGCTCTGTTCAGGCTGTATTGTCCATGTGGGCAGTTCAAATTTTTCCTTGTATATTGTGAACGGATATTTTGTGCCCTGAATAAAGTCCAGCTTGAGATTGTAATCGTGGCTTTTTGCTTTGACAGTTGTCTCCCCGGAACTGGATTCATCGGTCTTGGAATCCTCTTCTCTGAATGAACCACCAATGTTATACATTAAAAGCCTCGGGCTATAAATAGCTCCCTGATACCGTAATTTATATTCCTGAATAAATGAGCTTTTTTTAGACTCAGCATCTATGTCTTTATTTTCATCCTGCTGGTACGTATATTGTAAAAGTCCTGAAAGCCTTTCCTGCTGGGCAAACAGCGGCATGGGGAACATCATGGCAACAAATGTGATTAATGCATAAATCCATACCCCTCTCAACTTTCCCCCTACGTTAAAGACAGGTAGAGGAAGAGGTAAAGGTAGAGGTAGAGTAAAAAAACAAAAAAATCCTTTGCCTGTCTTTCTTTACCTTTACCTCTTCCTCTACCTGTTTCATTGAATGTACTGTATCTTTGCATTCTCTCTAAGTCTTTTTATAAGACTTTCTAATCTGTTTTTCTGCATGGACTCTGTGAGCTCTTTTTTGAGCTTATCTTTTACCTCCTTAAAAGACACCTGTCTTGACGCCCTTTTTTCTTCGACTTTCAAGATATGAAACCCTATGTCTGTCTCAATAATTTCGCTTAGCTGTCCAACTTTTAACGAAAAAGCTGCCTTTTCTATATCCTGAGGCATCATTCCCCTGTGAACAAATCCTACATCGCCTCCCTTTACCCTGCTCATGTCATGAGAATAAGTCTGTGCTATCTGGGCAAAATCCGAGCCTGACTTAATCTTTGAATAAGCCTCTTTTGCCCTCTCTTTAGCCTTTTTCCTTCCGTCGGGCTCCGAGGGATTTATCTTTACATACACGTATCCAAGCCTTACTGCCTCAGGTTCCTTGAACTTCTCTGTATTTTTTTTGTAGTATTCTTCAAGGTCGTTATCTGTAAGGGAAACCTTCACCTCTTTTTCAATGAGCTTTTCAACCACAAGGTTCTTCCTGACCTTCTCCTCAAAAACAGGCATTGTCATACCGCTTTTTTTCAGGGCATCCTTAAATGCCTTAGTAGAGGGATACGATGCCTTGACAGAGCTTATACTTTTTTCCAGTTCTGAATTATCAACCTTCAGATCCTGTCTCTTTGCCTCAATATAAAAAAGCTCTGCATCTATAAGATTCTCAATGGCCTTTTTTTCCATCTCTTTCTGTTTTTCAGGGGATATGCTTCGATGATAAAGCTCTTGAGGCGCCAACCTGTTGATTTCCATGTCCAGTTCGGCACGGGTAATCCCGGCGCCATTTACAAATGCCACAACCTTGCTTTCTTTTAGATCGTCAGCAGCAAAGGCAATTGAATTCAAAATGCAAAATGCAAAAATCAAAATTGATGGAATCCCAAATCCAGCGACAAGAGTTGTCATTGCGAGTGAAACGAAGCAATCTCGCCTTTTGCTATGAGATTGCCACGGGCTCCGCCCTCGCAATGACGTCTTCTCGGTGTAATTTTTGAATTTTAAGTTGTGATTTTGCATTTTCAATTTTAATTTTTTAATTCATTTCAGCAGGTATTCCTTATATTTCTCGGGATTTTCCTTTTTCCATTTCTCGCTCAGATACTGGAATATCTGCACCCTGTGGTTATAGGAATCCACAATATATACCCTGTCTTTTTCATCCACATATACGCCTGCGGGGAGCCAGAAATGTCCTGGTTCATGCCCCGGTCCTCCTATGAAAAGAAGGAGTTGCCCCTTGTCATCGAATATCTGAAGGTTGTCAAATGCAGCATCAGCAATATAAATATGCCCTTCACTGTCAACTCCGATGCCCTTAGGACGGGTAAATGTCCCTGGAGCATCTCCAATTTGGCCGAATCTTTTTACAAATTTACCGTCTTTATCAAACACCTGAACCCTAAAATTCTGCGTATCGACTACATAGACATTGTCCGTCTTTCTTTCTACAGCAATATTGGAAGGAAAATTAAATTCACCGTCTCCATCCCCTCTCTTACCAAAGGCAAACAACGGCTCGCCTTTTGTTGAATACACATGCACCATATGTCCATAACTGTCAACTATATATAGCCTTCCAAGTTCATTGTTTACAGCTATACCTGCCGGGTTTTTAAATTCATCTTTCTTGCCGAGGGCTATTTTCAGATTTCCGTTCGCATCATAGCCGAATACCCTCTTCTGTTTTGCATCCGACACAAAGACAATTCCGTCGGAAGTAACAGCCACACCTATAGGAAGGGCAAGCTTTCCCATATCCTTATCCCCCATAAAGGTCACTTTCCGCTCCTTCAGGTCAAAGACAAATACAACAGCGCTCCCGGTATCCGTAACATACATCTTATCTCCATAAGCGGCAACCCCATAAGGCTTCCGGAGTTCAGATATTAACTGCTCCTCTCCAAGAACAAACTCAAGAAAACCCTTTTTCTTAAAATTGCTTTCCCCTTTATAACTGTTCAGATAAACTATTTTTGGCTCCTCAGGAGGTGAGGGATAGATAAGCTTAACTTCCTTTGTGGGCGCTGCACAGGAAGACAGGAAAAACAACAGGCAAAGGTAGAGGTAGAGATAGAGTTTTTTACTGCTGTTTTCTTTACCTTTACCTATACCTTTACCTGTTTCTGCCTTTACCTGTCTTTTACTCATTGTCCACCTCTGTTTCGCCCCTATCGTTTAGATGCCTCCCCTGTTTTTCTAAATATTCCCTTAATGCATCCCGTATTATATCAGACATGGCAGCCCGTTTGCCCTGCCTTTTACTCATGTCGGCAGCCATCTCAAGCAAGTGCATCTTTATATCTTTGTCTAAATATATTGTTGTCTTTTCCATCTTAAAACAGTAAGAAGGAAAAGGTAAAGGTAGAGGGAAAGGAATAGCAAAAAATAAAGTTTCTTTTGTTTGCTTTTTGTTTCTTCATCTTAACCTTTGCCTTTACCTGTCTTCAATGCCATATATATGTCAAACTTAAGAATCCAAAAAAAGGGGGAATTCTTCCCCCCTTTTTTTAACTGAATACTACCTGAATACTACCTTATTTGCCGTGACAGCTGAGGCAAAGTGCGCTGGATGCATTGCTTAGTCTCAAAAATAATGCTCCTGCAGTTGTTCCCTGCCCGGTTGTGTCTCCAGTATTCGCATGGGGATCATGACAGCTTGAGCATTCTACCTTGCCGTTCCTGAGGAGGGCTGCTAATGTCGAAGTACCAAATACAGTCGTGGTTGCCTTCAGGCTTGCCGTTCCAGCAGTGTAGGTGATTGAAACCGGATGATCATCTGCAAGGGTTTGCCCGATATTGGTTGATGTCCCAGTCATTAGGAGCGCTGTTCCCAGAGGGGTTGCACCGAATGCTACGTTAGTACCGGCAGTAACAACTCCACCTGAACCAGCCTGGTTAACTAAGGAGTTGATAGCGTTTACGCCATCATGGCAGCTCAGACATGCCTTGGTAATACCATTTGGTGTTGCATCAGGAGTTGTACCTGCTATGGTTGTTCCATACATTGTGTATGAACCTGTTGGAGTCGCCTTGTTCCATAGCGGGGCGCCTGTAAAGCCTGTGTTAGCAAAGTGAGGGGTATGACAGTATACGCAGATTTCGTCGTTCTGCTGGCCTGCGCTTGCCTTGACTGTGCCACTACCGGTGTTGGATAGATTATGCTTTGTGGCTGATATGCCTGCCAGCGCTGCGCCTGCGCTTAAAAGCGCTATTGCTACTACCATTACTACTAAAATCCTACTTTTCATTATATTCACCTCCTTTTGTTTGGATTTGAAGCCTATTACTTTTTCAGTCATTATCTCATCACCCCCTATCATTAATTTCGAACATCTTGATAATAGAATAAGCAAGCCTTATGCCAGATGGAAAAGTTCACTGTTCTCTGTTCACTGTTCACGGTAAGCCTTTGATTATTAATTATTTTTTATCTCAACTTTTTTTTACTATAAACTGTGAACCGTGAACGGTGAACTGTGAACTTATTTGTTGCGTAATATCACGCAGTAAGTGAGGAAAATAACGGTTCTTTCGTAAAAAAGTTGAAAATTATACAAATGACAAACCTTCTGGATTCCCCGAACAAGTCGGGGAATGACGGATTTTGCAAGTCAGAGAATGACCTCTAATTCTGTCATACTCCGGCTTGACCGGAGTATCCAGTTTGTCTTTTTCAACTTAAATACGACTGAGGGAAATAAATTCTTTCCTTTACCTGTTTCTTTTTTTGTGGTAAGATTTTTGCAAATATCATATAAGGGTTTTATTTTATGAAATATATTGTTTTTGCTTTAATCATTATATCATCAACACTGATATCTCACCAGATATACGCGCTCCAGACAAAAGAATGCACAGCATGTCATATATCGTCTAACGGAGGCCCTGTAAAAAAACCGCTCACCGAGTTATGCGTCGGCTGTCATAGAGAGCGCATAGAAACAGGAGAGCACAAGGTGGATATAATTCCAAGGTATCAGGTTCCACAAAATCTTCCTCTCACTAAAGACGGCAAAATCACATGTATAACATGCCACGACCAGCACTCCGCAGAATATATGATGCTGCGATTTGAGACCATGGTTCTGTGCAACAAATGCCATAAAAAATAAGTCAGAGCAGTCCGAATTTCTGCATCTTATATCTGAGGGCATCCCTCGATATGCCGAGCAGTCTTGCAGCCCTTGTCTGATTTCCGTTAACCATCTGCAATGCCTTAATAACCAAATCCTTTTCCATATTCTTAAGAGAAAGACCCTCTGGAGGGATTCTAAGCATTGTCTTTTCTTCTTCAGCAGGCGCTTCCGGCTCTGTCTGAAATGAATCGGCATAGTCGACTATCTCTGAAGGTATATTCTCAGGATATATTATATCCGTATCTTCTAAAATACAGATTCGCTCTATAACATTTTTAAGCTCCCTCGTATTGCCGTGCCACGGATAATCAATAAGCAGTTTTTCGGCTTCAGGGGAGATGCCTTTTACATTCTTTTTGAACTCCTTGTTAAACAGTTTCATATAGTGCATTGCAAGCGGTATGATGTCCTCTTTTCTTTCCCGCAGCGGCGGTATGAATATGGGAATAACTTTAAGCCTATAATAAAGGTCAGCCCTGAAGCTGCCGTCCTTAACAGCCTTCTCGAGGTTTTTGTTCGTGGCGGCTATAATCCTTACATTTACGCTTATATCTTTCAGCCCGCCGACTCTTTTAAATGTCCTATCCTCTATAACCCTCAGCAGCTTTGCCTGCGAGGCAGGCTTCATATCTCCTATCTCATCAAGATAAATTGTGCCTCCGCTGGCAAACTCAAAGAGCCCTTTTTTGGAGGCCTTTGCATCTGTAAATGCCCCTTTTTCGTAGCCGAATAATTCGCTTTCTATAAGCATTTCAGGTATGGCGGTAGATGTCACTTCAACAAACAACTCGGAGGCCTTTGGACTATGATAGTGAATAGCCCTTGCTATAAGATTTTTCCCCGTGCCGCTCTCGCCCTGAATTAGGATTATATTGGCATCGATATCTGCAACCTTCTTTGCAAGGGAGATCACATCCCTCATAGCTTTTGAAATGCCTATTATATTATTAAAGCTGTATTTATCATACTGCTCTTCCCTGAGATAAATGACTTCCCTTTTCAGATTTATAGTCTCCAGCGCCTTTTTAATGAGGACAGATATTCTATTCAAATCAAAGGGTTTCTCCACAAAATCGTAGGCCCCAAGCTTTATAGCAGAAACCGCTGTCTCTATATCCCCGTGCGCAGTTATAATAACCACGATAACTTCCTTGTTTATCTTTCTTATGGCCTCAAGGGTCTCAAGGCCACTGATGCCTGGCAGATTTATGTCGAGGAGAATAATATCAGGGATTTCTGTTCTGAACACTTCAAGTCCGTCTTCTCCTGATTCGGCAGTAAAAACCTCATAGCCCTCTTTTTCGAGATGTTGCTTAAGGGACCATGTTATAAACTTTTCATCATCGACAACAAGGATCTTAGCCTGAACCAAAAGACCTCCTCTTTCGTTCATGATTCATCGTTGATGGCTCAGTCATTGCGAGGGCGCCAGCCCGAAGCAATCTCAATAACGGGATTGCTTCACTACACTCGCAATGACATCTCCTTGAACCATGAGCTATGAACCTTTTATCGGTAAGTATACCGTAAATATGCTTCCCTTACCAACTTTGCTTTCAACGGTTATCTCGCCGCCGTGTTCCTGAACAATCTTCCGGCTTATGGATAATCCAAGACCAGTGCCTTTGGTCTTCTTGGTGAAGAACGGTTCAAAGATGTGTTGCAAATCCTCAGACGATATGCCCTTACCTGTATCCTGCAACTTAACTGCTAATACCTTTTCGCCCTCTATGGGTCTCTTTATCGAATTCTCTACCTCCTGACGGTTCTTCTTTGAGGCGAAGATTGTCAGAACTCCGCCGTTTGGCATGGACTGTATGGCATTTATTACTATATTTAAAAATACCTGCTGCATCTGATCGTGATCCATCAATATATCAGGCATGTCTTCCGAGACATTGTTGTTTATGACGACATTGTGCTTTTTGGCTTCTGGATAGACAAAGAAAAGTGCCTTTTCTAAAATATTGCTTATTTTATCAGGCAAAAACTGCAAAGGCTTTGGCTTTGCATAACTCAAGAGATCCTTCACTATCCTGTCGAGCCTGTTTACCTGATTTAAAACCTCGGTAATAATAGGTTTTCTGCTGTCGTCCTCGCTAAGCTCGGAATGAAATACCTGAACCGCACAGCTTATCCCTGCCAGAGGGTTCTTTATCTCATGGGCAATCCCTGAAATAACCTCGCCGAGGGAGGCAAGTTTTGCAGCCCTTTCCATCTGCTGTATATGGCATACTTCTAAATCCCTTTTTGCCGATTCAAGAGACTTAACCATTTTATTAAAAACACTCGCGAGATAACCAAACTCATCTTTACCGCCTTCTTTTGTTCTCGCTGATAAATCTCCTGTCTCCACCTTTTTCATTACTCCCATGAGGTCCCTTAGTGGCCTATTTATAAGCCTTTCTCCGCCAACCATGAAAATTAAACTTATCATGACAAAGCCTATAACAAGGCCTGCAAAATGTCTGTATGTCAATTCTTTGATAGACTGCTGTGCTACCGCGAGGGAAACCTCCACATCAAGAACTCCCCGTATCTTTTCCTTTGGAGAATGACACCTATAGCATTCAGGCCTGTTCTCTATGGGTATGACCCTGGTGGCAAATATCTCACCCTCTTTTTTTATTACAAAGGGAGACACTTCCTGCCTTATAAACCTATCCCAGTCTTTTTCATATATCTTCTTTCCCATATCTTCTCTTTCATTTGAAACAATAATACGACCGCTTACCGGATGGAATATCCTCACCTCTTTCAATTCAGGATTATTTCTTGTAAAATCCTCTATCTGACTCTGGAGCTCTTTCCATTTGTTTTCAAGCATAAGGATCATTATGCTCTGTTTGATTACCTCGGACAACAGAACAGCCTTTTCCTTTTGCGCATCAATCAGCCTTGCCTTTGTATCCTCTATGTCCGACCAGACGATCAGTGATGTAACTACAAAGACCGATAAAAGGGAGAGGAACAACAACTTAATTCTGACACTGCCTAATAGCTTCATCTATTTTTTATGACACATCTGGCACAAGCTGTTAGGACTGATTTCATCGTTGGCAAAAAGCGACCTTGAATTAGAGGCATGGGGATTATGACAGCTTGCACACGAAAGCTCCTTCCCGGGACGAAGTGGATCGGGCCTGCCCTTTGTAGGATGTGTAGACCCAAAAACAAATCCAGCAATAACATGCCTGCCTGAGGCCCTGTCTTCATGGCATGTAACACACAAATCCCATGAGGGTTTTTTGAGCCGTGAAATATTGTTTGAGGCATGGGGGTTGTGGCATATGCTGCAGTTTCCGGTTGCAGTTGGCCCGTGCCAATACTTTTTGGGTGTCCACTCCTCTTTTTTCTCTTCATGGCAGACAAAACATAATTCTTTCTCAGGCTGCCGTGTAATATATTTCACTGGTTTTGAATTTTGCTCATGGCAGGACAGACAATCCCATCTTGCAGCAGGCCCATGGACATAGCCATAGTCTGTTATCATCTTATGGCATGGATAACAGACAGAATCGCCGGGCTTCTGCGGCTTCAAATCCTTTCCGGATGTCTTCATTTCATGGCATGACAGACATGCCTTTTCGTTATTTTCCTTATGAAACGGCTTTTTCTGGAATTCCGGAGGAGCGATCCTGAATTCCATGGATATGTCTGACCTGTAAAAAACAATTATTTTTTTGGATTCAACAACCCTGCCGTTTTCCACTGCATTCACAACTATTTCATTAGGGCCGAAATTCAGCTTCACTGTTTTGCAGAGATATTCTTTTCCCCTGATATCGGGTATATTAAAGACCTCGTCTTTATTCCTGGCAATGGTGACTGCATATATATTGCCGTTCAATTTTATAACAATGGGACTTAGTTCTCCTTCTACCATACTGTAGTCCACAGGCCTGATTACAGAAAATCTATCGGGATTAGCCGCTGCAATAGCTGTAATAATAAGCATTAAAAAAAGACAAGATATTATTATGAGTCTCTTCACAAATCCCCCATTTATAATACCATATTCACCATGCATTGTTTGTTATTGTCACTTGCCTGAATCCAGATATAGAACGAGAAAAGCGATTAATGTCTGTCATTGCGAGAACCCGAAGGGTTCGTGGCAATCTTATTGCAAAAGATGAGATTGCTTCGCTTTGCTCGCAATGACAATTTTTCTATATCGGGATTTGTCATTTACCCTGATGGACAGCTTTTATTCTTTTATCTTCAAAATAAGTTCAAGGGCCTTTTTGTAATCAGATGCAGCCTCTTTCAGTATCTTGCTGTTTTCATAAGTCTCTCCCCTCAGAGAGTATATAACGGGGTCATAAGGGTTCAGGGAAAGGGCGCTCTCAAAGGCCTTTAGAGATTCATTCATCTGCCCGTTTTTTCCAAGGGCGTAAGCATGATAATAATATGCAGGGGTGTATGAATTCTTTTTTATCGCCGCACCAAGTATCCCGACAGCCTCGGCTGTCCTGCTTGTCTTCGTAAGAAAATAACCGAGTTCGGTCATGACAGCAACATTATCAGGCTCTACAGATAATGCCTTTCTCAATATCTCTTCCGCCTCCACCCTCTTGCCGTCAATCTCGTACAGTTTTGCAAGCTCTACATACGGAAGCATGTACTTAGGGTCCTTCTCTATCGCCTTCTTAAAAAAAGGATACGCCATCTCGTATCTCTTTTTCTTCACTAATCCCCTCGCAAGATTTGTATCAGCGATGGCGTCATAACGGGGCATGTACTTAGGTCCCATCTTTTTCTTGGGCTGTTCTCCTGCAAGAACAAGCAGATAATCAAACATATCCTCCGTGCCTACAAGCGGAAGTCCCGGAAGCTCATATGCTATCTTGCCCTCCGTTATAACTATAGTGGATGGCAGGGCGATTACGCTGTATTCATGGAATGTCTTTAAACCCTTATCCAGAACCATCGGAAATGTAATATTAAGCTCTTTTATAAGGCTCTTTATTTTTTCAACATCTCCGTTAGCAAGAGTTTGGTTATCCGCATTAATCCCGATTACCTGTATGCCCTTGTCTTTATATTTTTTGTAAAACTCTTCGAATCTCTTGAGGGCATTAGGGGACTTGGCGCTCCAGGTAGACCAGAACACGACAACAACAGCCTTCTTCTGCGAATACTGCGAGAGAATCATATCCTTTCCTTCTACGTCTTTAAGCGAGAAGCCAGGAGCCTGTGCCCCTGTCTGGAGCAAGGCCTGAGCAGTTGCGGTATAAGCAAAAAGGTAAAGGTAAAGGAAGAAAAATAATAAATAATAAACTACTCCTATACCTCTACCTTTGCCTTTACCTGCTTTTTCGTTAATATCCCTCATTCCTTTCCCACCCTTACCTTATGAGTCTTTATCCCTTCCTTAAAATGTACAATAGCCTTTTCATAATCATTGAGTTTTTCATAGACAAGCCCCAGCGCATAATGGGTCATTGAAGGATAAGGATTTAATATCAAGGCATCCTTAAGAATAGCCTCCGCTCCTTTTAAATCGCCCTTCTTCAATAGGGCAAGGCCTATGCCTGTCTTGGAGGTGCGCATCATGGGATTTATCTTCAGGGCGGAGTTGAAGGCGCTAATCGCATCGTCCAACTGTCCTTTTTTTAAGAGTATATAACCGAGATGGTCATGGGCATCTGGATAATTTGGGTCTGCCTTAATAGCCTCTTTGACTACATCCATTGCCCTGTCTATATTGCCATCTTCAAAGAGCTTAACAGACTCCCTGTAAAAGGCTTTAGCCTTATCGCCCTCTACTTGCTGAGCAAAAACAACAGGCGGGAAAAAGATGAAAAGGCAAAAAAGACAGAGTAAAAAAAACTTGAGAAAACCGTCATTCCTGCGAAAGCAGGAATCTATGTTTCTGCTTTTTTTCTGGATTCCAGCTTGCGGGGGAATGACATTTTCATTATTTTTTGGGCTAAGTCTCCGGAATCTCTGCTCCATAAATCTTACCTGTTTTTAACTGGGTTTGTTCTATCATAACTAAATGTCTGATGACATCCTGGTGAACAGGAGCCGCCTGTATTGGTCTTTTTATGGTTTATTGGCAGTCCCCATGCCCCGAATGGAACTGCATCCCTTATGTGCTTCGGATTATTTGTGGCATGTACATCGTGGCAGGCCCTGCAGGTACGTCCTTTGTCTGGCTTGTTTACATGTTTGAAATGAAGATTCTGCTCACCATTTCTGAATCCAGTTAATGTTGTTGTCTTGGGATCGATCACCAATGTCTTCTCGTGGCAGTTGAAGCATAGTTCGTAGTTCTTTAAATCAAAGGGCGCATAGAATACAGGAGGGAAGTATTTTCTGAGTATCCTGAAGTTATCGGAACCATGGGTATTATGGCAGGCCGAACAATCTTTCTGTTTAATTGGACCGTGCCAGTCATGGTTTTTGGCCAAATATGTTTTCATGTCAAGAATCTTTCCGCTTGGTGTATCAAGCGATTTGTCATGGCATGTCAGACAGACATCCATAGGCGCTTTTACCAATTGCTTTACATAATCAGAAACATGGGGGTCGTGGCATACAAGACAGTGCCTCTCTGTATCCAGTCCTCCATGTTTCGTTTTCACATTCGCAACCCATTCCTTCTTATCCTTATGACATCCAAAACAGAGGTCCCTTGTTCCATCCACCTTTAAGTTATATTTATAGTCCCCTGCATGCGGGCTGTGGCAGTTGACGCATTTTTCACCTGCCGGTTTATGAACAAATTTTTTCCCTTTCAATGCCTCTGCCTTATCAGTATGGCATGTAAAGCATACGTCATTGTCTGCAGCCTTCAGCATCTTCGGAAAGTCCGTCTGATGCGGATTGTGGCACATAGAGCAGCCGCCTACTGCAACAGGGCCGTGTACAAACTTGCCGGAGGCAATCTTTTTGTCATGACACATAAAACAGAGGTTCTGCCCGTCCGCGCGAAGCTGGAACTTGTACGGAGACTGATGAGGGCTATGGCAGTTTGTGCAGTTGCCTTCTTTCACAGGAGGATGGACAGTTCTCATTGTATCTACCCTGTCATGACATTTGTAACAGAGTTGTCCTACATCTTTTATGGGCGCAAATTTATTGCTTGCCGGCGATGATCTGTGTTTATCTGCCTCCCCTTTATGGCATACATGGCATTCACCAACAGCTACAGGGCCATGTACAAACTTGTCCTTTCCCATCTTGCTGTGGCATTTATCCGTGACGCAAGAATCTTTGGGTTGGGCATTAACAGTTCCTTGCTGTCCTGATAGATAATAAGAAAAAATAAAAACAGAGATGATAAGACAGAAAACGAAAAAAAACCCTCTCTTCCACCTGACTCCCATGTCCCCCATGACAACCCTCCTGAAGTAAATTTTCTGTAAACTCGTTTTTGCTCAAGATTTTAATTATTAACTTTTCTTTATGTCAAGTTTCTATTCAGGAATAATGTAAACTATATCTATCCCCATCGTCAAGACACCGAATTGCATTGTATGCCACATTAGAAATGTCCTATAGCGGGTAGAATTAAAATGGTTCTATGGGAATTGCCGCCCATAGAACCATCAAAAAAGAACTCAGCAAACGGTTTTGCTGAGAGTAACGTCTGGCTCCCGGGGAGGGATTCGAACCCCCGACAGGGTGGTTAACAGCCACCTGCTCTGCCAGCTGAGCTACCCGGGAATTTCTCGGTTAGAAGGTTTTTATTATACACCAAAAAAGCGCTGCCGTGTCAAACTCTCCTACCCTCTTCTCTCAAATGCCTTTACTCCGGCAAAAACAAAGATAACCGACAGCACAACAATAACCGCAAGGTCAGTAACAAGGCTGAAATCAGGGCTCATCGGTCCCTGTGCAAGCGGAGAAATCACATGCTTCAGCGCATCCACGCCGTAAGTGAGAGGATTAAGCTTGGCTGCAAACCTCAAAGCTTCAGGCAGAAGCTTTACAGGATACATTGCGCCCGAGAGAAAGAACATCGGCATGATGATGAAATTCATAATTGCACTGAAACTTTCATAACTTTCATAAAAAGTTGCTATCACTATTCCAAAGGCAGACACCGAGAAAGACACAAGCATACATATAACTACTGCGCTGATTATATCTGCTGCGCCGAGCTTAAGCCCAAGAAGAGGGAAAAGCAAAAGTACAATCACAGCCTGAAGCGTTGATATAATGCTTCCGCTTAATGCCTTACCTATGACAATTGAAAGCCTTGACACTGGAGCGACAAGGATCTCTTTCATGAACCCGAACTCTTTATCCCAGATAATAGAGATTGAGGAGAACATTGAGCTGAATAAAATTGTCATGCCCAATATGCCCGGAAATATGAATTGCATATATGAAACGCCGTCAACGGGCGGAACAAGCCTTGACATCCCGGCGCCGACAAGGAAAAGCCATACCAATGGCCTTGCTAACGCAGAGACAAGCCTGGACCTTTCCCTTATAAACTTCTTAAACTCCCGCGCAACTATAACGTATATCGCATTAAATTCCATGCCTTCTCCTGTACGCCCTAACCTCAGCTTTTATAGTATCCGTATTCGTGCCCTCCTCGTCTCTTATCGCCTTCCCGGTCAGTTTTAAAAAAACATCATTAAGAGTCGGCCTCTGTAGCCTCACAGACAAAACGCTGTCGCCGAGTGTTCTTATAAGTTCGGGAATGCACGTATCTCCTCTGACTGTTGAAATAAAAAGCTCGCCGTCCCTTATTGATGCGTCAATATCCAGCGCGCTCTTTATCACATCCGCTGCCTTTGCATTATCCCTTGTTTTCAGATATATGACATCTCCGCCTATTACTTTCTTGAGTTCTTCGGGACTGTCCATTGCAATAATGTTTCCATTATCAATAATGGCTATGTTATCGCAGACCTCTGCCTCATCCATATAATGCGTTGTCATGAAGATTGTCACTCCGTATTTTCCGGGAAGCGCTGTTATGAATTCCCATAGACTTGATCTGCTCTGCGGATCCAGCCCCAGTGTCGGTTCGTCCAGAAACAACACCTTCGGCCTGTGTATCAGCCCCCTTGCAACTTCAAGCCTTCTCTTCATGCCGCCGGAAAATTTCTTAACAAGGTCATCTTTTCTGCTGAATAAATCAACAAGCTTCAAGACGTCATCAACCCTTTTTCTGCGTTCGGCTTTTTCAACGTTATAGAGATACGCATGGAATAAGAGGTTTTCCTCAGCAGTGAGGTCTTTATCAAGAGTTGTATCCTGAAACACTATGCCGATTGATTTTCTTACGGATGAGGATTCTTTTTCGCAGTCATATCCATTCACAAAAGCATTCCCTGAAGTTGGCACAAGCAGGGTGCAGAGGATGCTTATCGTTGTTGTCTTTCCTGCGCCGTTAGGCCCGAGGAAGCCGAATATTGCGCCTTCCTCAACATTAAAGGAGATGTTATTTACAGCAGTAATGCTGCCAAATCTTTTTACTAAATTCTCAACCTTAATTATCGGCATTTTCCCTCACTCATATCTCAACGCTTTTATGGGATCATACAGCGACGCCTTTCTTGCCGGATATACGCCGAAGAATATTCCAACTGCCGCTGAAAACAAAAAAGCGACAATAACAGACCACAGGGCCAGATGTGTCGGAAGAAATTCAACAAAATAAGGGATGACAAGAGAGAGCAAGCCGGCAAACAGAATACCCACTGTTCCTCCTATAAGGCTCAGAGTAACGGACTCTATCAGAAACTGCAATAAAATATCCCTGTTCTTTGCGCCAAGCGCCTTTCTTATGCCTATTTCCCGCGTCCTTTCTCTCACTGAGACAAGCATTATATTCATTATTCCTATCCCGCCGACAAGCAATGAAATTGCAGCTATGCCTGCAAGCACAGCAGTCATTATATTCAATATCTTGCCCATCACGGCAACCATCTCATCCTGACTCATTATCGTAAAGTCTTCCCTGCCTGCATGTCTTTTCATCAGTATCTGCCTTATGTCCTCTTTTGCGGCGTCTATTTCTGTTGCGCTTCTGACCTTGACAGTTATATTAAACAGGCTGTCGGTATCAAACAATTCCTGCGCAGCAGTTGTAGGTATAAACACGATGTCATCAAAATCAATTCCAAGCGTAACACCCTTCTTTTCCATCACGCCTATGGCCCGGTATTTGCCGTCGCCTATTGCCACAAGGGCGCCGAGCGCATTTTTATCTCCGAAAAGGTCCTTCTTCACTGTCCTTCCGAGAACACATACTTTTCTTCTTGAATCAACATCCGATGCGCTGATAAACCTGCCTGATTCAACTGACAGGTTTCTGATTTCAAAATAAGTTTCCGTAATCCCCACTACAGAATTATCCCTGCTCTGGTTCAGATATTTAATCTTGGAGGTGCCAAGAATCAGCGGAACTGCGTCTTGAATATGCCTGGAACGTTTTTTAATTATTAGAGCATCATCATAGACAAGTTTTCTGACCGTAGTTGCGGCAGGCGGATGAAAACCTCCCTTGGCAGAAGTTTTGCCCGGCACTACAATCAATATGTTCGTTCCGAGATTGCCAAGCTCTCTGCCTATGTAGGACCTTGCGCCCTCGCCTATTGAAACAAGCATAATAACGGATGCAACCCCGATAACAACACCAAGCATTGTAAGGAACGACCTTACCCTGTTGCCCATAAGAGAGTCCCTTGAAACCCTTATAATCTCAATAACATCCACTCTGGCAAACCCCGTCTCTTATTGTTATTATCTTCCCTGCCTGTTCAGCAATATCTTTCTCATGGGTAACAACCACAATCGTTACGCCTTCCTTATTTAAATTTTTAAATGTCTCTATGATTTCTTTTCCCGAACGGCTGTCAAGGTTTCCGGTGGGCTCATCCGCAAGTATTATCGCAGGGCCGTTTATGAGCGCCCTTGCAATTGCAACTCTCTGCTGCTCCCCTCCTGAAAGTTCGCTCGGATAATGCTCTGCCCTGTGAGAAAGGCCGAGTTTCTCAAGCATTTCAAACGCTTTTTTTTTCCTTGTATTAGGCTCCACCCCGCCATAAAGCAGAGGCAGTTCGACATTTTTCCATGCAATAAGTTTCGGAAGAAGATTAAAACTCTGAAATACAAAGCCGATTTTTCTGTTTCTTATCTCTGCAAGTTCGTTGTCTGTTTTTCGGCTGACATCAACATCAAGGAGCAGATATTGCCCTGATGTCGGCCTGTCAAGACAGCCGATGATATGAAGGAGCGTTGATTTCCCTGAGCCTGAGGGTCCCATCACAGCCACAAAATCCTTCTCTGCGACTTCCATGTCTATGCCCCTTAAGACCTCTACTGTCACCTTTGGCAGCACATACGACTTCCTTATGTTCCTGAGCGACATCACTCTGTTTTTTTCTTCTCTCTTACTCTCCTGCCGTCAGCAAGTCCCTGCGCATCAGGATTGATAATCACTGTATCACCCTCTTTAACGCCTGATGTTATCTCTGTAAAATTCCAGTTGAACTGCCCTGTTTCAACAGGAATAAGTTTTGCTGTTGAACATTTTTTAATAAAAATAAACTTCCTGTTGTTTTTCTCCATAAGCGCATGGGATGGAACCACAAGCGCATTTTTAATGTTGTCCACAATAATCTCCACATCAGCAGACATCCCCGGTTTTATAATGATTTGTTTTTCTTTAAGCCGTGTCCTTACCTCAAAGGTCCTTGTTTCCTGCTTGCCGCCAAGGACCACAGGCGATATCCGGTAGATTTCACCTTTAAAAACATTTCCCTGATACGCATCCATAGTGATATTAGCCTGCTGCCTCAGTTTAACCTTTGCAACATCAGCCTCATCTATAAACGCCTCTATATAAAGGTCATCCATAGCGACAACATGCACCACTAAAGCGCCCTTTGCAGTTGTCTCGCCAACCTTGACAGGCCTTGATGTTACTACGCCTGATATCGGAGATTTTATAAACGAATAATCATAGTTAAGCTTTGCAAGCGAAAGCGAACTCTCCGCCTCTTTTACGCTTGCATAAGCGACATTATATTCTTTCTGTACTGAATCAAAATCTATATGAGAGATATATCCCTTTTCCCTCAGGTCGCTGAATCTCTTTAATCTTGTCTCGGCCTCCTTCAGAATTGATTTTGCCTTGTCTATGGAGGCAAGTGAAATATTAAGGTTCAGATGCGCCTCCTCAGGGTCAAGCTCTGCTATCATTGAGCCGGGCTTAACTATACTGCCCTCTTCAACAAAGAGCTTTGTAATCTTCCCTATTCTCTGTGCCGTAATCTTAACCTCTGTTTCTGATTTTATGGTCCCTGTTGAAGTGGCAGTTACCGTAATCGCAAGCTCCTGCCTGTTTACAGGCGCTGTTTTAACATCAACTGCGCTGAAGGTTCTCTTGAGGATAAAAAACATTACCAAAAGGATTATTGCCGAAAGAAACCAGAAACTCCGCTTTCTGTAAAAAGACATTATTTTCTCCTTATTAAAATCAAATCACTTAAAGTTTAACATAAAAAAAAAGACAGGATAAACTTAAACAAGATAATCAAGAAGCGTAAACACAAACACTGTCATACTTATATATCCGTTCATATTGAAAAAAGCCATATCAAGCCTGCTCAGGTCATCTGGCTTCACGAGAGAATGTTCATATATAAAAAGCCCTCCCGATGCAGCCATTCCTATCCAATAAAATATCCCGAGATTAAAGAATAAGCCCGTAAGCGCAAGCAGTCCCCATGCGATAACATGAAATATCCTTGAAAAAAGCAGCGAGTCTTTGACGCCGAATCTTGCGGGAATAGAGTAAAGGCCTAATGACCTATCAAATTCAATATCCTGAAGAGCGTAAAGAACGTCAAAACCCGCAAGCCAGAAAATAACTGTAAATGCCATTGGCAAAATCTCAGCATTAAATGTGCCTCTTACTGCAATCCATGCTCCGACAGGTGCGGCAGAGATTGCAATACCGAGGACAATATGCGAGAGCCATGTGAATCTTTTTGTATATGAATAGATAAAAAGCACTGCAATGGCAATCGGCGAGAGTTTGAGGCAGAGGGGGTTCAGCATATATGCGGCAAAGATAAGAATGGCAAATGAAATAGCTGCAAATAAAACAGCATTGGACATCTTTATCTTGCCGGAGGGCAACTCGCGATTAGCTGTCCTTGGATTTGAAGCGTCAATCTTTATGTCAATAATCCTGTTCAATCCCATTGCGCCTGACCGCGCACTGACCATTGCAACGACAATCCAGAATATCTGCTTTAGCGAAGGGATGCCCGATGCGGCAAGTATCGCGCCAGTAAATGCAAATGGCAGCGCAAAGATGGAATGGGAAAACTTAATCATCTTCAGATATAAGACTATTTTTTCAAACACAAGCAAATTCTCCTTATCAAATGATTCAAAATAATAACACAATTCAAATCAGATTCTATGTTAAAAAAAAGACTATTTATCTATAGAATTTTTTTGACATGACTTCTGTATTGCCGTATTTAATGCTTTATGCTATCTTAACGCAAATAGCTTGAATCTATCTGCAAGGTAGATTATATATTAGGGCAATGAAATGAAAATAATGACGAATACTATTATCTGCATTCTTTTGGTGACGGCTGCCAGTGCTGATGATTGCAAGCCGTCAAAATTGTCAGACCAAGCAATAAAGCTGATTAAACCATTGATGGAGCTACGTGTAAGACAGAACAAAGAGCAATTTACGGAAGACGGTCGTTGGCGTGGTGAATCTCAATATACTCCTGACGTCGAAAAGCGTTTTTATTCTATATTGAAAAACCGATCCAAAGCTGGCGATGAGGCAGTTGCATACTTACTTAATGTGTACATGGGTGAACATTCCGGAGAGGAATTAGTCTGTGAAGTTATTAATCGCGGTAAGCGCATGCTTCCGCTGATCAGGGAGTATAAGAAATGTATACCATTAATAGGCATCGAACCACTTCACAAGTTTGTTCGAGGTTCGGGCTACCTTCCGCAATATGCAGAGGAGGGCATATTGAAAGACGAGAAATGCACACACGAATAGGCCATGGGGAGAAATGAGGGGGGAGAAATGAGGGACACATCCGTATTTTTCTTAACCACACTGCTGATTTAGGGTGTTAACTGCGAAAACGATAGATGAATTCAGATAAAAGAGAAGAGGCACGGGCATGATAAAATTCATCAGCTCAAAAGGATGTAAATAGCTATGGGCTGCCTATTGGTTCTCGTCTTGGCCGGCATATCAGCAGCCGTGATATTCTTTTTCGGATATTCAAATGTGGCCTTGATTGTTTTAGGCTTATTATGGCTTGCCGCCGTTGTTTATTCCGCAATTTTTGGACATCGTGGTTTTGGCGGCGGACCGAGAACTGATCTTCTGATTGTGATTGCAGGAGCGGGCATTACAGCAGCATTAATCATCCCTAATTACACTGCCCAAAAACCTTGTAATCAAGTCAGAACAGCTCTGACAAAAATTTCTGACGCCGAAAATACATATTTTGCCGAACATAAAACTTTTACCAAAGACCTCCATCTCTTGCGCCTTTCTCTGAAACCGGAAGTTGATATTTCAGTCATTAAAGCTGATGAACAGTCATTTATCGCTACGGCATCGCACAGGTTATGCGATAAAGATAATGATGGGATACCTGATGCGTTTATGTGGGATTCTGCCAGAGGCGGGCTACAACCTGCTGATGTAGGCCGTTAAACAACAGTCAACGAATTGTCATGAAGTATTCTGAAAAATTTGATATATTATTGACATGCCGTCAGTCAAAGATATTTCCGGGCCCTATCGGTTTTTCTTTTATGCAGGTGATAGTGTAGGGTTTGACGAAATTAGGAACAACTGGTAAGTTAGTCCTCCGGAAGGAGGAAGCAGATGGCAAGAAAGAAATGGAGCGCAGAAGAGAAGCAGAAAATGGTATTGGCAGGCTTGAGGAATGAGGCGTCAGTAGCA
>JACPZK010000024.1 GCA_016195565.1 Nitrospirota bacterium
CCTACAGGATAAAATACAATACCTATAGGCCGCATGAGGCGCTGGGATATGATATCCCGGCTAATTATTATAAACTTGAAAATCTGGTGGGACTAACTTTAAACTCGAAATAGTTGTTCCGAAAAAGTCGAGCAGGACAGTTAATTGCCGGAGCTTTTATCCTTATCAGTCTTGCACTTGCATATTATCATTCAAAATACTGGCTAATAATGACTGGGGTTGTTGGTTTCAATCTCTTTCAGTCCGGATTCACTAACTGGTGACCGATGATGACAATCCTCAGGTTACTGGGGATAAAAAAAGATAAGCGATGACAAGACAGAAAATAATGGAAATAGAACAAAGTTCGTGGGATGAGCTTTATGATATAGACCCTGAACACTTCGGGGCAGGGGAAAGCAAATTTGCTATTACGTGTTGCCAGATAATGAAGGATTACGGTGTCAAGAGAATCCTTGATATTGGGTGTGGGTATGGACGAGACAGTATATTCTTTGGGAGGCAGGGCTTCAACGTCTTTGCTCTTGACTATTCGCACAAGGCTCTCTCCATTTTAAATAGAAGAATTTCAGCCTCTCCGTTAAAGAAAAATGTCGTACCGATTCAATATGACATATGTAAAGGCATGCCCTTTGATGATGGGTATTTTGATGCCGTATATTCATTCCTGCTTTTTCCTGTAGGCTTTTCTGAAACAGAGATAGAGTATATCTTTTCTGAGATTTACAGGGTGTTACAACACAATGGTCTCTTTTTGGCTTGTGTAAGAACCGGCAAAGAGGTAAGCAGCTTTTTCGATGAAAGATATATTAGGTCAAAGCTAAAAATGTTTCACATAAACACCCTTAATGCCAGGAATATATCTGTAGGAAGATACAATTTTAATGTTATTGAAATTTTTTCAAGGAGAACAGCATGATTTATAAAGTAGAGCTTAAAAAACTTAGAGATACAATTGAAAATGTAAAAAAGAATCCTGATGGGGCAAAGAGAGCAACAAAGATAGAAGGGACATGGAATATAGACGAGGGCGATGGCCCGCAGTTTGAAGCAGAGATTGCCTTTGAGAAGGGAAAAATGAATTTTGAAATGACACAACCAACATTTCTGGGTGGAAATGGAACAAGGCCAGGCCCCATGCATTATTGCCTTTTTGGATTAGCCTCATGCTATGCTGCCACCTTTGCCACAGTGGCAGCGATGGAAGACTTTTCCCTTGATGGATTAAAGGTTATTGCAGAAAACAGGATAGATTTCTCAAGGGTTCTTGGATTGAGCGATAATCTCCCAATTGAAGGAGTAAAAATAACCGCTGTTCTTAAAAGCGATGCACCAGAGTCTGAAATAAGAAAGATAGAGAAATTAGCACAAGAGAGGTGTCCAGTCGTCTTTTGCCTCAGAAATCCAATCCAACTGGAGACGGAATTGGTTGTTCAGGGTCGTGAGTGAACAGTTATCACTTCTATAGACCATCAGGTGGGGATTTTTCTATTAACCCAGAAATTAGATATAATTTTTCAGACCATATCTGGGCAGCAATTGGTGGGAATATCTTCGGCGGAGGCGAGAGATGGAGTCAATTCGGGCAATTGGACAGGAATGACAATATTTATTTACAATTAAGATATGAGTTTTAGGTAAGAGAGGTTGTTTATTTCAGCGATGCAGGAATTAGACGAGATAAAAGTGAAGTGGGCATACCCTTTAAAGAAAAAAATCCTTTTAGGGCTCATGGGGTTTTTGACGCTCTCCATTATGGCGGCAATGGTTTTTATTGTCTTGACGGTCAGAACCAGCCTGATTAATGACAGCAAGATTAAGGCACAGGAACTGGCTGATGCAATAAAATCGAATCTGCGAAGTCTTATGCTAATGCGAAACCCCTATGTAATGCAGGACACCTTTGACAATATAGGGAAGAATGCCGACTCAATAGTAAAGGCTTTTATCCTGGACAGGACAGGCAGGATTGCCTTTTCTACTGATAGAACTGAGATAGGAAAAGTCCTGGACAGACATGGTGAAAAGTCCTGTCAGGGCTGTCATCAAAAGGCAGATGCAGCGCCGTCAGAAAACGCCATAATTACAATGAGCAACGGTATTAAGGTGCATAGAAATGTAAAGGTCCTATACAATGAAGAGGCCTGTTATGGGTGTCATTCAAAATCAGACCGTATAAACGGGAAACTTATAATTGACCACTCCCTGAAACACACATATTCGCTTATTACATCAATAGAATTAATTGTCTTTGGTTCAGGAATAGCCTGCCTTGTTTTTCTTATTCCATTTTTGTCGAGGAAGATTGATAAATACATTGTTGAAATAATTAGTCAGAACGACGAACTCACATTGCTTTACACAATGGTAAACCGTCTTAGCAAAACTATAGATTTAGAAGAGTTAAAACATATAGTTGCTGGTATTCTCGCAAATACGCTTGGTGCGGATGAGGTTGATATAATACTCCCTAAGGACAACAAGGGATACAGGGTCTTTACCCTGATGGCAGGTAAAGACAAAATAATGCGTAAAAAGGTCAACAGAAATGACCCGATGCTATTGGTTATAAACGATTGGCTCAATAGTGGCTTTGACAGAGAAAATATCTCTGAAGACGGAAAACAGGTATATATGCCTATTGCAAAGGGGGATACCCCTCTTGCACTTATTGGCGTTAGAAAGATAGATGGAACATTTGACCCCCGGAGGTTCAGGCTTATCAGGGCAATAAGCGGTCATATAGCGATTGCCTTTGAAAATGCCCGGCTCTATCACATTGCAATAACCGATGAACTGACGCATCTTTATACACCGAGACATTTCAGATACTGTATTGACAGGGAGTTTTCATACTTTGAAAAGTATGGCGAGAAGATTACCCTCTTAATGCTGGATATAGATGATTTCAAAAAAATTAACGATACCTACGGGCATACTGTTGGTAATTCTGCGCTTAAAGGGGTTGCTCAATGTATACTGTCTTCTATAAGAGATAATGACCTCGCCTTCCGTTATGGAGGTGAAGAATTCACTGTGTTTCTCCCATCAACTGATGCCGGCGGGGGAAGGATTGCAGCAGAGAGAATAAGGAAAAATATTGAAAACTCTGTTTTTGAAAAAGGGACACATAATTTGAAGGTTACAATAAGCATAGGTGTCTCAACCTGCCCTGACAATGCGCATACCGCAAAAGACCTTATACTCACAGCAGATAAGGCGCTCTATAAGGCAAAAGAGACAGGGAAGAATAAGGTTATCGTGAGTAGTGAGGAATGAAAATTAAGTCCTCCTCTTCCATTTTCCGCCTCTGCTGTAATATAATAATTTAAAGTTGTTTCAAATAACTCTCAGAGAGAATATTCATAGAAATGCTTGTCGGTTATAATAATAACGTAACCTACAAGGGAAAGGTTTATCATGTCCAGACAGAGGACAGCGGATTGAACAACCCTATCATAGTTACGCTTCTGTATTTCAAGGGCACAATCCTGGCTTCAAAAAAAATAAGCTATTCTCACCTCATCGGAATCAAAGACATCAAAAAAAGCGTCAGGGAGTTGATGAAGGAACAGCACAAGGCAATACTCAAAGAATTGATTGCGGGAAAATATACCGGCGATGAGGCAGAAGAAGAGAAAAAGGAAGAACCGGTAAGCGTTGCAAGCATGGCTGAACCTGAAATGAAAAAAATCAAAGACAAAACTCTGGATGATATTCTTCTGGATTACATCATGCAAAGGGAGAAGAAAAAATGAGTCAGGTTTCTGCCTCAAAAGATATCGCATTTCTGAAAGAACAGGCAAAGGCAGTAAGGATTGAAATCCTGAAGATGCTTGCGGAGGCAGGCTCAGGCCATACAGGCGGCTCTTTGTCAGCAGCCGATATAGCAACCGCGCTGTATTTTTCCAAGATGAGGCATAATCCCAAAGACCCTGCGTGGGAGGAGAGGGACAGATTTATACTCTCAAAAGGCCATGCGGCGCCTCTGTTATATGCGGTTCTTGCCCTTTCAGGATATTTTGATAAGTCACTGCTGAATACATTGCGCAAGATCGGAAGCCCCCTGCAGGGGCATCCATGTTCAAAACTGCTTCCGGGCGTAGAAATATCAACGGGTTCGTTAGGACAGGGGCTGTCCATTGCGAACGGGATTGCAATGGGACTGAAAATGGACGGCATGAATTCACGTGTTTACTGTATTTTAGGAGACGGAGAAACTCAAGAAGGACAGGTGTGGGAGGCAGCGATGACAGCAGCCCATTACCGGCTTGATAACGTGTGCGCAATCATAGATAACAATGGCCTTCAGATAGACGGGCATTGCTGCGATGTAATGGCGCTTGAACCCATTGCAGAAAAATGGAGTGCCTTCGGATGGCATGTAATTGACATTGATGGGCATGACATGAAGGCTATTCTTGGCGCTCTCGATGAGGCTGAGGGAATAAAAGGGAAGCCTGCAATGATAGTTGCAAGGACGGTAAAGGGAAAAGGAGTCTCCTTTTTTGAAGGAAAGGTGCAGTATCATGGCATGGCTCCCACTTCAGAGGAATTGGAAAGGGCGTTAAAGGAGTTAGAATAATGGGTGAAAGAATAGCTACAAGGGATGCATACGGAGATGCGCTTCTTGAACTTGGCAAAAAAAGGAAAGAGGTTGTCGTGCTTGACGCAGACCTCTCAGGCTCTACAAAGACAGCAAAATTTGCAAAGGTTTTCCCTGAGAGATTTTTTAATATCGGAATTTCCGAGCAGGATTTAATCGGCACAGCAGGCGGCCTTTCGCTTGCAGGCAAGCTGCCCTTTGCTTCTACATTCGCTGTTTTTGAGACAGGGAGGGCGTGGGAGCAGATAAGGCAGACAATCTCTTATTCAAGCCTGAATGTGAAACTCGTTGCAACTCACAGCGGGATTACCGTTGCCGAGGACGGCGCATCGCATCAGGCCATAGAAGACATTGCCCTCATGAGAGTCCTTCCCAACATGACCGTGATTGTGTCTGCGGACGGTATAGAGACAAAACAGGTCATTGCGGCAATAGCTGATTTTTACGGGCCTGTTTATGTCAGGCTTGGAAGGTCCAAGGTGCCTGTGGTTATGCCTGATGACTATAAATTCACAATAGGCAAGGCGCATAAATTCCATATAGGAAAAGATGCAAATATAATTGCGGCAGGCATAATGGTTTCTGTTTCGCTTGATGCAATGGAGCTGCTGAAAAAAGAGGGGATTGATGCAGGCGTGATAAATATGCCCACTGTCAAGCCGTTGGACAATGATGCGGTTATTGAGGCTGCGAGGGCGTCAGGATTAATTGTAACGGCAGAGGAGCATTCTGTTATAGGCGGGCTCGGCGGAGCGGTGTGTGAATTCCTCGCTGAGAATTATCCGGTGCCTGTAAAAAGAATCGGGATTAAGGACACTTTCGGCTGTTCCGGGCCTTCTGATGAACTGATGAAATTATACGGGTTGACAGCAGAGGATATTGTAAGGACTGTTAAACAGGGATTGAAGAGATAAATTATGATACATTTTTCCAATGTCACTAAGCTTTATGAAAAGCAGGCGGCTCTTAAGAACATAACCTTTTCCATAGAAAAAGGCGAAATGGTTTTTATGACAGGGCCGAGCGGCGCAGGGAAATCCACGCTCCTTAAGATTATCTATTTTTCGGAAAAACCTGATGAGGGCAGCGTAACCATAGCGGAATGGGATTTAAGCAAGCTTAAGGAATCAAGCATTCCGTTTTTAAGGAGAAACATAGGGGTGGTTTTTCAGGACTTCCGGCTTCTTGACAACAGGAATGTCTTTGACAATGTTGCCATAGCCTTGCGCATACGGGGCATGCTGGACAGCGCGATACAGGACCGGGTGATGGAAACACTGAAGATGGTAAATTTAAGGCATAAGGCAGACAGTTTTCCGCGGGCTCTTTCAGGCGGAGAACAGCAGAGAGTGGTTATTGCGCGCGCAATTGTCGGAGAGCCGACAATCCTGCTTGCTGATGAGCCGACAGGCAACGTTGACCCTGACACTGCGGCAGGAATTACGCGCTTGTTTAAAGGTGTAAACGCAAGGGGAACTACAGTTGTTATCGCTACACATAACAGGGAACTTTACAGGAATACAGGGCGGAGAGTGTTCAGGATTGACAACGGTAATATAGTCGGAGAGGAGATAGGATAATGTATCTTTTATATTCGTTAAGACTTGCCATCCAGAGCTTATGGCGTGAAAAGTGGATAAACCTCCTCTCAGTGCTGACAATCGCGGCAGGGCTGTTTATGATCACACTCACATTTTTTGTTGTTTATAACATAGACCTGGCAACAAAAAGACTTCCGGCAAGGTTCTCCGTAATGCTTTACCTGAATGACGGGCTGTCAGAACAGGAAACAGAAAGCATAATTGCACAACTGAAAAAGAATAATGCCGTTGAACAGGCAAGATATATAGCAAAGGATAAGGCGCTGGAGGAATTAAAAGGCGTTTTAAAGAATGCAGATTATATTCTTGAGGGCATTGACGAAAACCCTCTCCCTGCATCAATTGAGATTAAGCTTAAGAAAGAATCCGTCAATATCGCAAGCGTTAAGAAGGTTGCCGCAGAGATTAAAAAAATAAAAGGCATTGCAGAGGTGGAGTACGGAGAACAATTCCTTAATTCCATCCACTCTATCAAAGGAATGGCAAAGGCAGGCAGTTTATCTCTTATTATCATAATGTCGGCAGGAGTGATTTTTGTATGTTACAGCACCATAAAGATTGCGTTTTACAGGAGAAAAGAAGAGATAGAAACATTTAAACTTCTTGGCGCAACCAGGGGATTCATACGGGCGCCTTTTGTTATAGAGGGGAGCGTGCTCGGGATGTTCGGCGGGATTGCAAGCATGGCAGCCGCGTTCGTATTTTACTATGTGCTGTTTTATAAGGTTACCGCTGCTATCCCAATACTGAAAATCCTTGTATTCCCTATTGAAACTTTCCCGGCCCTTCCTGTTGCCGGATTGCTGTTAGGCATAGGAGGCGCTGTAATTGCGCTGGGAAGAATAAGATTCTCCTGAAAAGATGCACGATACACGATGCACGATACATGATACACGAAAAAGACAAGCTCTCTATCTTGCATCCTGCATCTTGTATCTTGCATCAATTTTTCTATTCACTGACACTGCTTCTGCCGCCAAAGATCCCAAGGAAGAATACAAGAAGCTTCAAAAAGAAATAGATACCCACAAGGAAAAACTCGAGAAAGCCAGGAGGATGGAGCATTCGGTCCTTGAAGAACTCGACAGGACGAATAAGGACCTCAGCCAGACTCAGGCGGAGTTAAGAAAATACATTGGAAAGCGAAAGGTTACGGAAAATGAGATACGCAAGGTTGAGGCAGACATATCGGTAAACAGAGCAAAACTCGAAAGGCAGGCAGAGTGGCTTAAGAGGAAACTTCGCGTTATGCAGAAGTATGGGTATTCAGGCGATGGTGTGATTCTGCTTTCAACTTCGGAGGACATAGCTCAGTTGATGAGAAGGTGGAGGTATATTAAGGAACTGGCAGAGTACGACCATAAGATGCTGAACAGCTATAAAGAGACCATAAAAAATCTTGCAGAGCAGGAAAGCCGTTTAAAGACGCTGCACGCCGAACTGAAAAAGAGTGAGGAAAAGATACAGGCAAACGAGAAGGCAATTGCAGAAAAGAAAAGAGGCAAAGAAATGCTTCTGTCCTCTGTAAGAAAGGAAAAATCTTCTTACGAAAAAATGCTGAAGGAATTAAAAGAGGCTTCCAACAGGCTTATGGAGATAATAAGGCGTTCTGAGGAAGCTGAGACATATGCCGCAAAGGGCTTTCACAATCTGAAGGGGAAGCTGGAATGGCCTGTCAAAGGGAAGGTTATAATCCCGTACGGGGCACAGAAAGACCCTCAGTTCAACACGCCGGTATTCAGAAATGGCATACATATAAAAGCAGCTGACAATACCTCAGCAAAGGTAGTGCATGGCGGTAAAGTCGTATTTGCCGATTGGTTCAAAGGTTACGGCCAGCTTGTTATAATAAGTCATGGGGAAGGCTATCATACCCTATATGCAAATTTAGCCGAGATTTTTTATAAGGTTGGAGATATAATAAAAGGACAGCAGGCCATAGGCAAGGTCGGGGAATCAGGAACCCTGAATGCGCCGGGCCTGTATTTTGAGGTAAGATATAAGGGGAAACCGCTTGACCCTATGCAGTGGTTAAAGAAGAGATAATTTTTTGACGCCTGTAAGGGAGGAAATGGGGGTTAAGGAGAAAATGAAAAAGAAAAGATTTGTTTTAACATGGATAATTATTCTGACAGTTGCCTTGAGTGGCGTCTTCATAGGCAGGATGTCGATCGGGAGTATGCGCGCCGAGGGCGAAGGTTATGAATATCTTAAGGTATTCACAGAGGTGCTCTCTCTTGTGAAGAAGAATTATGTTGAAGAAGTAACGACAAAGGATTTGGTATATGGCGCAATAAAGGGAATGCTTAATTCGCTGGACCCGCACTCAGCTTTTATGCCGCCGGAGGCATATAAGGATATGCAGCTTGACACAAAAGGCGAGTTCGGCGGAATCGGTATACAGATAGGACTGAAGGATGGGGTTCTGGATGGGGTTCTGACCGTAATAGCTCCTATTGAAGATACGCCGGCTTATAATGCAGGGATAAAGGCAGGAGATAAAATAATAAAGATCAACGGAGAGTCAACAAGAGATATGGGGCTGCAGGACGCTGTCAGCAAGATGCGCGGGCTAAAAGGCACTTCCGTAGCAATTACGATTATGCGTGAGGGCTGGAAAGATACAAAAGACTTTACGATTGTGAGAGATGTAATAAAAGTGAAGAGCGTGAAATCCAGGGTCATAGAAAATAATATCGGCTATGTGAAGTTAAGCCAGTTTCAGGAACGCACTGCGGATGACCTTGAAGCCGCCCTTTCCAAGCTTGAGAAGCAGAATATAACTTCACTTATCCTGGACCTCAGAAACAATCCGGGCGGGCTTTTGAACAGCGCTGTTGATGTTTCAAGCCAGTTTCTGCCGGCAGGCAAGGTTGTTGTATCCATAAAGGGCAGGAGCGGTGAAAAAGGAGAGTATCGGACAGAAGACGGCAAGGTTTCTGAGCAGGAAGCAAAGAAGGCAAAGATGTTCAGCGCTATTCCGATGATTGTCCTTGTAAATCAGGGAAGCGCGAGCGCCTCAGAGATTGTTGCAGGAGCGCTTAAAGACTGGAACAGGGCTGTCATACTCGGGGTGCAGACTTTTGGAAAAGGCTCTGTTCAGAGCGTTGTGCCTTTAAGCGACGGCTCAGGGTTAAGGCTTACAACAGCACGCTACTATACGCCAAAAGGCATCTCTATTCAATCAACAGGAATTACGCCTGATATTATTGTGAAATTGGAACAGAAAAATGGCGTGAAAGAACATACCGTAGTAAGAGAGAAGGACCTTGAAAGGCATCTCAAGAATGACCAGCTTGAGGAAAAGCAAAAGACACCCGAAGAAACAGCGCCCATAGAGGTCAGCGAAAAAGAGGATATTCAACTCCAGAGGGCCATAGACCTTCTTAAGACCTGGAAGGTTTTTAAAGAACTGCCCAAGGCAGCATAACAAAAAGTTAAAAGTTAATAATTAACAACTAATTCAATATTCAAGATTTAATATTTAAATTTTGAGTTTTGAATTTTAAATTTGTTTTATTAACTCTTAACTTATTAAAAGAATGTCCCGCATAATTTTTGACATAGAGACAAGCGGCAAAGACTTTGATTCCCTTGACAAGAGAACGAAGGAATACCTGCTTAGCTGGGCAGAGACAGAAGATGATATCAAGGATGTCAAGGAAAGCCTTTCATTCTATCCCTTAACAGGCGAAGTCATCACCATAGGCATTCTTAACCCTGATACAGACAAAGGCGCGGTATATTTCCAGTCGCCTGAAACACAAACCGCTCCTTTTGAAGAGAACGGGATAAAATTTGAAACAGGCACAGAAAAAGAAATTCTTGAAAAATTCTGGAATACGGTTAAAAGCTATAGAGAGATAATCACATTCAACGGAAGGGGCTTTGACTGCCCCTTCATTCTAATCCGTTCCGCTGTCCACAAGATAAAACCCACAAAAGACCTTATGCCCAACAGGTATAACGGCGCTCACATAGACCTCCTGGACCAGCTTACATTTTACGGAGCGTCAAGGCGCAGGTTCAGCCTTGATATGTGGTGCAAGACATTCGGCATTAAAAGCCCGAAAGAAGAAGGCATAACAGGATATGATATTAAAAATCTTTTTTCTGATAAGAGATATCTTGATATTGCAAGGTACTGCCTCGGAGATATTAAGGCAACAAAGGAACTGCTTGGTTACTGGGAAAACTACATAAAATTCGGAGTATAAAAAGTATAAGTAATCGAGCAGGAAGTGAGATTGCAACTTTTCACTTTTCACTTTAAACTTTCAACTTCTTAACCTGATAATGTATCATTCTTAAATGCTGCCAAAACCATTCTCAACAACAGGCATCGGAAGCCTTCCGCACAAAGATGCTGAAGAGGCGTGCAGGCTTATCCTCAAAACTTTTGACATTCCTTTCTGGCCCCAGCTTCCCAAGATGTCCTTCAGGGAGTGGATGATCCCTCAGTACTCGGAAGGAATGCCTTATATCAGGATAGATGCAGAAAAAGCACTGGTCTGGATTGAAAGAAACAAAAGCGATGAGCTTGAAAGGTTCTATGAGTCATGCACTGATGAAAGCAGGATTGCAATCTCTGATGATTATGGAAAAGGGCTTCATGCATTTCTCAAAATGATTAAAGCGCCTTTCGGGTTTCTCAAGGGGCATGTAACAGGGCCTCTGACCTTTACGCTCGGACTCAAAGACGCTGATGGAAGGCCGGTTTATTTTGATGAGGAACTCAGGGAAATAGCGCTTATGCTTCTTAAGGCAAAGATCAGATGGCAGATAGGCATGCTTAAGCAGTTTGCAGATAATGTGATTATATTTCTTGATGAGCCGATACTCTCTGCCCTCGGCAGCACAGCCTATCTCGGCGTAAACTCTGATGATGCAATGAGGCTTATAAGAGAGGCTTCAGATACGATAAAAGACAATGGAGGCATTTCAGGCATACATTGCTGCGGCAATGCCGACTGGCCTTCTGTGATGGGAACAGGCATAGATATCCTGAACTTTGACGCATACGGATATTTTGACACGCTCTTGATGTACAAGGATGATGTTGACAGATTTCTTGAAAGAGGAGGATGCCTTGCATGGGGGATTGTGCCGACAACAGATGCGATAAGGCGAGAAACTTTTGATTCGATAAGAAAACAATTTGACATGAAACTGGAAAAAATGTCAAAGGCAGTCTCATCAGGCCTTATTCTTTCAAGGATAATCCTTACGCCGTCATGCGGCACAGGCTCAAGGAGCATTGAGGAGGCATTAAAGATATTTCAGATGCTTATGCAGCTCAAAGAGGCGTATTCAAAATGAAAGGCGGAAAACAGAAACTGAAAAAGGGAATTTTCATCTCTCTTGAAGGCATAGAGGGGACAGGCAAGTCCACGCAGGCAAGGCTGCTTTCTGAATATCTCAGAAAGAAAGGATACGAGGCAGCGCTTACCGAAGAGCCCGGAGGCACGCCTATCAGCAGGCAGATAAGAAAAGTCCTTCTCTCAACTAAACATGACAAAATGGATTATATGGCAGAGCTTTTGCTTTATAATGCAGCGCGGATTCAGCACATAAAAGAAAAAATTATCCCTGCACTCAGCAAAGGAAAGATTGTTATCACAGACCGTTTCAGCGATTCCACTGCTGCGTATCAGGGCTATGGCAGGGGCATAAGCCTTAAGCTGATAGACTCTCTTGACAGGATTGCAACTGGCAGAATGAGGCCGGACTTCACAATACTCCTTGACCTTGATGTGAAAACAGGACTTATGCGAAACAAGCATATCAATAAAGTGGACAGGCTTGAACTTGAGGATGTAAAGTTTCACAAAAAAGTCAGGGAAGGTTTTCTCAAGCTTGCGGCAAAAGAACCAAAGAGAATAAAATTGGTAAAAGCCTCAAAGGGCATTGCTGAGATTCACAGGGAGATTGTGAGTGTTGTAAATAAGATTTTGGGATGACTGCCTGCATTGTTGGACGATTTTTCCTATATTTTACGAATATCGTTTTTAGTCCGTATTACCACAAAAGGCGAAATGCCGCAAAACTTATCCTATTGATTTTATTGCTTTTTTAACTTCATTAATATTTCGTTTTATGCTATATTATATCAAATTATCGCAAAAGGCGAATATTCGGATATTAATTGTTATGCGCAATGCTATGAAAGATAATAGAAGGAGCAAGAAAAGACATGATTAGAAACAATCAACTTCTATTTCTTAAGCTCAGCTTTATCATTGGAACAATCGCCGACTTTATTGTTGGAATAAATTGGTTGCTTATCAGCCTTGGATATAGTATTCCAAGCCTGATTTCTTCTTTTAAAGGTGCGGGAACAGATTACCGTTTTGCAATGTATATCGGTACGCTGTTTATGTTTGGCTGGACAGTTCTTCTTTTTTGGGGCTACTTAAAACCTCTCGAACGAAGAGGTTTGCTGATAATTACTGCTGTACTACTGTTGATTTCGATAATGATCGAATTGCTTTTTTATCGTAATATATTGGTCGGCATCGGTTTCATATCCGGGGTAATTTTAAGGCTCCTACTCATAGCCAAATTCACGTTTAGTTACTTCTATAGCTTGAAGAAATACGATTAACGGTATCGCAAAAAGGCAAGCAGACTAACGGGAATATCAACGAAGACGCATAACAATTCGCTCAAGAGGGACGCGGCAAAAACCCGCCGCGCCCCTTAGCTTGGCGTTAGGCGGAGACTATGAGAAATCTATTTAGCAAGATGTCCATTAAGATTGTCGCCATAATTTTCATTGTTCTTATGTTGTGTTGGCAATCCTTGTCGGCAAATATGGTGACACTCACCGGTTATGCTGCGGAGGTATACCGACGAGCGCAAAGCGGGCGCTGGTTTGCAGACGCCGTAAAATTAAATCCTGACATTATTCCCACATCCGATGGCCAGAGCTTTATTGTAGTATGGAAAGCGACCGGGAAAAATCCAAAACACTGGATTGTCTCGCTGCATGGCAGTCAGGGTTTTGCCACAGATGACCTCGCCATCTGGTATCCACATCTTAAAAATAGCGACGTAGGGCTTGTAAGCGTGCAGTGGTGGATCGGCACAGACGATACAACCAAATCCTATTACACACCGTTGCAGATCTACCGCGAAATTGATATTGCGCTCCAGAAACTTGGCGTGCAACCCGGCACGGTAATGTTGCACGGTTTCAGTCGCGGTTCCGCCAATTCCTACGCCGTTGCCGCTATTGACGCGGGCCGGGGCAGACACTACTTTTCACTCAACGTCGCCAGCTCCGGCGGTGTCAGCCTCGACTACCCTCCAACACGCGCGATTCTCGATGGCGCATTCGGTGACCACCCGTTACGAAGCACACGCTGGATAACCGTAGCCGGTGCGCGCGAAGGAAATCCAGTAGCTCAAGACCGTGATGGCATTCCAGGGATGAAAAGAACAGCCGCATGGCTACGGGAACAAGGCGCAACCGTCATTGAGACCATCGAAGATCCTGACGAAGGACATGGCGCACTCATGCTGAATCCGAAGAACGCGCGGCACGTGCTTGATTTGTTTCTCAATAAATAGCCTCACTTTGACTTTCGACTCTGATAATACTCCCCGCCGCTGATTTAGGGTGTTAACCCTCTCAAAACAATTCTGCTACTATTGACAGATGCATATCAATAAGGCATACTAATGCATATAACAATATAGCAAGATAGAAAGGAGAAATCATGAGAACCACGTTAAATATAGAAGACGAACTGGTAGAAAAAGCAACAAAATTAACCGGCATTAAGGAAAAAACTTCACTGGTTAAGTTGGGGCTTGAAGCGCTTATAGCGAGAGAAAGCGCCAGACGGCTCGCTAAACTGGGGGGAACTGAAAGCAAACTGGAAATGATTCCTCGCAGAAGAGCGACAAACGCATAAAATGGTTCTTGTTGATACCTCGGTTTGGGTGGAGCATTTGCGGCATGGGGACATCAGGCTTGAAGCTCTTTTAAATGACAGCCGCGTTGTCTGCCACCCGTTCATTATCGGCGAACTGGCTTGTGGCAATCTCAAAAACAGGGCGGAAATATTGTCTCTTCTGCATGCGCTCCCTATGGCAATATCCGTTGAACATGAGGAAACAATGCAGTTTATAGAAAATCATTTGCTAATGGGAAAAGGCTTGGGGTACATTGATATTCACTTGCTTGCCTCAGCTATATTAACCAAAGTTCCATTTTGGACATTTGATAAGAAACTAAAAGATGTTTCTGTGGACATAGGGGCAGGGTATTAATTAAAGCCTCAAAAGGCATTGATGCGATTCACAAGGAGATTGTGAGGATTGTTAATAGAGCTTTAAAATAAAATTATCACAAAAAGCCGCGTGTGGCATAAAAAATAATGTTATGGCTCTCATGTCCATAGATCACGACATCGCAGCATCAGCGGAATTGCTTACTGAGTGTAATGCCCGTATAAATGGGGCGACACTCGGTGACTCTACGAGAAACAGAGTCTCCGCGGCTCTGTTACATCTATCCTTAGAGCATCATGGTGCAATACATCTCTTAATATCGAACCTCACCCCGCACTATGGTTCAGCCTTCGCTCTGCTTCGTCCTCAATTTGAGGGTTTCGTACGAGGCGTTTGGTTTCATCGCTGCGCGAGTGAACAAGAACTATCAAAGTTCATTAAAGGCGGCGAACCACCTAAAATTGATGAACTAATGCAGGCTATTGAGACTGTCCCAGGTTACGAAGAAGGGCTGCTTAAGTCAACGAAGCAGAACGTCTGGAGAATAATGTGCGGCTATGCACACGGTGGCTCTGTTCAGGTTGCAAGCCGTATGAGCGCCACGGAAATTGCTGGTAACTACACCGAACAACAAGTACGCGAGTTAATCTCTCTGGTTTGTCCAATCACGCTTCTTGTCTCTGTTGCTTTTGCTCAACTGCTGGACAACGACACAATGGCGAATGAGTTTCTGTCAATATACCAGCGGCTCTTTCCGTAAGCGTCATACTCATCTTCCCCATACACATAGCCATATATTTATATTGCCATTTCTATCATATCTGTAGTATATTATTTCTATGGGTGAAGCCCGCTTTGAGTGGGACGATGAGAAAGACAGGGACAATCAGGCAAAGCATGATGTCTCTTTTTCAATGGCTCAACGGGCTTTTCTTGACCCTCAACGTGTAATCGTTGAAGATATGAATCATAGCAAAGAAGAGGAGCGGTTTTACTGTATTGGCCGTGTCGGCAGGGGCATTATGACTGTTAGGTTTACATACAGAGGCAATGGTGTAGGGTTTGACGAAATTAGGAACAACTGGTAAGTTAGTCCTCCGGAAGGAGGAAGCAGATGGCAAGAAAGAAATGGAGCGCAGAAGAGAAGCAGAAAATGGTATTGGCAGGCTTGAGGAATGAGGCGTCAGTAGCAGA
>JACPZK010000025.1 GCA_016195565.1 Nitrospirota bacterium
ACTGCGCCTGTCCCTTGAATGACAGCACTTTGGTTATTGCTGCCGTCAGTGTGGTCTTGCCGTGGTCTACGTGCCCTATCGTCCCTACGTTGCAATGCGGCTTCGTCCTCTCAAATTTTGCCTTCGCCATTATTGCCTCCTTTATACACAAAGTTTAAAGTGAAAAGTTAAAAGTTTTAAGACCTTTTTCAGCTTCTTCAACTCTCAACTTTTAACTCTTAACTTCTAACTCTCAGTTAATTTTCCACAAGCCCATGACCGGGATTGAACCGGTGACCTCATCCTTACCAAGGATGTGCTCTGCCAACTGAGCTACATGGGCAACCAACCAAAGTTAAAAGTGAAAAAATACAAATTAAAAGTTTCAAAATAATCTCTCCATAACTTCTAACTTTTAACTCTTAACTTCTAACTGCGAATTTTACGAAGTAAAATTCGCTGGAGCGGGAAACGGGATTCGAACCCGCGACCCTCAGCTTGGAAGGCTGACGCTCTACCACTGAGCTACTCCCGCACATAAAGTTAAAAGTGAAAAGTTAGAAGTTAAAAATTTAAATCCTAATCCTTACCTTAAATTCTCAACTTTTAACTTTCAACTGTTAACTCCAGTAAAGTTTACTGGTGGAGAGGGGAGGATTTGAACCTCCGAAGGCAGAGCCGGCAGATTTACAGTCTGCTCCCTTTGGCCACTCGGGAACCTCTCCGTGGAGCCACCGAAGGGATTCGAACCCCCGACCTGATGATTACAAATCAACTGCTCTACCAACTGAGCTACGGTGGCGCTCTCAGCTAACCCTGTAATTATATTGTCAAAAAACACAGAGCAGAAAAAGACAACACTTCACCTGCTCATTTTTTTATAACTGAATAATATAAGGCATGTAGTATAGCATGGTCAATTGTTGAAATTCAAGGATAATTGAAGTTATCTGGCTTTTTCTCGCCAAATCTAATTTTTTCTAACTCTTTGCCGTAAAACTTCAAACATAAGCACAGCGCCGGCAACCGAAACATTCAAGGAATTAACCCTGCCCCTCATTGGGATACTGACAACAAAATCACACTTTTCAGATACTGTCTTTCTTAAACCTCTGCCCTCTGAACCGATGACAAGACCGGCAGGCACACTGAAATCAACATCCCATGGCATATTCCCTGAGCCGCTTTCAGCTCCTATTATTGTAATATCTCTTTCCTTCATTTCAGAAATTGCATGTTTTATATTACTTACCTGTGACACCGGTACATACTCGACCGCGCCTGCAGATGCCTTTGATACAGCAGGGCTTAATCCTGCAGACCTGTGTTCCTGCACAATCACTCCATGCACGCCTGCTGCATCAGCAGACCTTAAGATCGCACCTACATTTCCGGGGTCCTCTATACAGTCAAGGATTAGAAAAAACGGGATTTCGTTTTTCTTTTCAGGGATATTAAGGAGTTCGTAAAGATCCATATATCCTTTTTCAGAAACCTTTACTGCAATCCCCTGATGCCCCTTGGGAAATCTCTCATTAAAAAAAGCAACGTCAACTATCCTGAGAGCAATCCCTCTGCTCTCTGTTTCTTTTTTTATAAGGAAAAGCTTCTCATGCCGTCCTGAGGAGATATAGACCTCTTTTATATTCCTTCGTGCTCTCAATGCCTCAAGAACAGGATTTAAACCATATATCCACATAGAATTTAGTTGTAAAGTGTCCTCTCAAAGATTTTCCTGTTAGGTCAGGACTTAGCCTGTTTTTTCATGGCATCTGAAACAGCATCCAGTATTGCCTCCGCAGCATTATCCTTTGTCGTCAGAGGCAATGACAGTTCTTTATTTTTTGTTATAATCGTTATCTCATTTGTATCTACATCAAAGCCGGAACCAACTGCCGTAACATTATTAAAAACAATAATGTCTGCATTTTTCTGTATGAGCTTTTTCTTTGCCCTGTCAAGCCTTCTGCCTGTTTCCGCAGCAAAACCCACAAGCAATGGTCTTCTTTTTAATTTTCCTATCTCTGAGAGGATATCCGGAGTATTCCTGAGATTAACAAGAAGTTTATCGGTTTTATGTATCTTCGTCTTTTCTTTCTTCTCCGGAGAGAAATCTGCCGGAGCCGCAGCCATTATAACAACATCAGTCTCAGTAAGGTGTTTAAACATTGCATCTCTCATCTCCTGCGCTGTCTCCACACGGAAAAATGACTTCAAGCCATGAGGCTGCTCTAAACAGGACGGACCGCTAATCAGTATAACTTCAGCGCCCCTTCTTATACATGCCCTTGCAACTGCATACCCCATCTTGCCGGATGACCTGTTGGAAAGAAATCTTACAGGGTCAAGATATTCGCGTGTCGGCCCTGCGGTTACGATAACTTTTTTTTTAAAAAAGTCTTTCTTGCTGAAGGCTGCTTTTATTGTCTCTATGATTTCACTGACATCAGCCATTCTTCCGATTCCTTCTTCTCCGCATGCAAGGGTTCCCTTGTCAGGACCGGCCTGAATAACGCCATAAGATATCAAACGCCTGAGATTTTCCTGAAAAATAGGATTATCGTACATCCTCCAGTTCATTGATGGAGCAATGACAACTTTCCCTTTAAAAGAAAGGAAGCATGTGCTCAGCAGGTCATCGGCTATTCCATTGGCAAACTTGCCTATTATATTTGCAGTGGCGGGAGCGATTAACATAAGGTCCGCCTCTCTGGGAAGATTTATGTGGGACATGGGGTCGTCAAAAATACCTGAACAGACCCTGTTTTCGGAAGCTATCTCAAGCGACAAGGGGGTAATAAAATTTTTTGAGGCATCAGTCATTATTACAGTAACTGACGCCCCTTCATCTTTCAGTCTTCTGACTAAATCAACAGACTTATAAGCTGCTACCCCGCCTGCTACACCCAGAAGTATCTTCTTATTCTTCAATACCTTCTTCTTGTTTTTCACCGAAAAGCTCTTCAAGCGCCTTCTTGTCCATAGTCTCTTTTTCGTGCAGATATACCTTCAGGTCTTTCTCTAGTTCCGTTAGTTCTTCAGGCGTGGCTTCTCTTCTCTTCTCCTCAAGCAGCCTTCTGTAATCAAACTTCTTTGCCTCTTCTTTTGCTTTTATCGCCTCTTCACCTACGAGAAACTCAAGCTTGCCCTGAGCTGCCTCTTCAATAGCTATGGCAGTTACTTTTTTTGACTTTGTCTGAATCTTTGGTTTAACACCCACAGAGAGTTCTTTAGCCCTCTGTGAAGCTATCATCACAAGCCTGTATCTGCCGTCAATTTTCTTCATATCAATCTCTACTGGAAGCGAAATAATATCCATTTACTGCACCCTCCGCGTTAAAAAATTTTTCTTTGCCCATAATGGATCTATATTATCTGTACGTAACTTTTCCGAAGATATTATAGCCTTCATCTCCTCTATCGCCGTGTCAAACACGGTGTTTATTATAACATAATCATATTTTTTGTATTCCCGTATCTCATCAACTGCCCTTTTAAGCCTTCTTTGTATTTCTTCTTTTGAATTGCACATCCTTTTTTTAAGCCTCTCCTTAAGCGCTCTCAATGAGGGAGGGAGAATAAAAATATAAATACCGTCTTTGTATTTTTTTCTTATCTGTCTTGCCCCTTGCGTATCTACATCAAGTATAACGTCTATGCCCTTATCCAGCATAGCGTCAAGCCTCTTTCTGGAAGTGCCATACAGGTTGCCATGAACCTCTGCCCACTCTATAAATTCATCTCTCCTTGCCATACGCCGGAACACATCTTCCTTTATAAACGTATAATCCCTGTTATTAATCTCCCCGTGTCTCATGGGCCTTGTCGTATAAGAAACGGAATGTTTCAGATTTTGGAGTATTGAACTGCGATTCTGACATGTAGTGGTCTTCCCTGCTCCTGTTAGATTCTGGCACAAAGTAGTCTTCCCTGCTCCTGAAGGAGCGGAGACGATAAACAGCCTCCCCTTATTTTCCCTCTTCATCGGTTTCAGTCTTTCCTTCAAAAAATCTCTGCGTAATGGTCTCAACCTGCAGGGCGCTGAGTATAATATGGTCGCTGTCGGTAACTATTATGGAACGGGTCCGCCTTCCCTCTGTTGCATCCACAAGCTTGCCCTGTTTTCTTGCCTCTTCTCTAAGCCGCTTCATCGGGGCAGAACCGGGAGTAACTATAGCAACAACCTTTGATGCTGTAACTACATTTCCGAATCCTATGTTTACAAGCGCCGGGCCTAAATAACCTTTTTTCATATTCACCCCTAAAAAAGTTAAGAGTTAAGAGTGTAAAGTTAAAAATTATAGAAATGAAAAAACTCTTAACTCTTACTAATCAGTTCATAAGTAAAGACACATAAAACTTTATCCGTCATGCCCGAAGTTTTTAATCGGGCATCCAGTTCCTTAACTGTCTGGATTCCCGCTTACTGACTGCGGGAATGACAAACTATGAGGTTTTACTAACTCGCAACTCTAAACTCTTAACTTCCGTCTATTGTATATTCTGCACCTGTTCTCTTATCTTTTCTATCTCGCTCTTCATCTCTATGATAATATTAGCGATTCTATAATCGCCTGCCTTTGATGCAACGGTATTTGCTTCCCTGTTGAACTCCTGTGTCAGGAAATCCAGTTGTTTGCCTATTATATCACCACTTTGAAGAATTTTTCTGAACTGCTTTATATGGGCATCTATCCTTGTCAGTTCTTCTGTTACATCTCTCTTTTCAATCATAATGGCAACTTCCTGTAAAACTCTGTCTCTGTCATATTCCACGCCCTCAAGAATCTCCCTCAGCCTCTCATGGAATTTAACTTTATAATCCGCAATAACATCAGGCATAATGGACCAAAGGCCTTTGTTGAGAGACTCCACTCTGTCTGCCATATTAGAAATGTCTTCTGCTATCGCCCTTCCTTCTTCGACTCTCATCTTTTCAAGCTGCTCCATCGCCTCATTAAATGCGCCATACAGCAAACCGCTGTCATATTCCTGCCTCCCGGCAAGGAAAAGTTCTTTATAACTTAGAAGTGTCTGTATCTCTATGGCTCCCGGTATTGACAGCCGTGATTGCAAGGCCTTAAGGCTTTCGTATACATCCTTAGCAAGTTCCTCATTGAATTTAAGCCCTGCCTTGCTATCCCCCGCCGATGAAACTGAAACATCAAATTTGCCTCTGGCAAACTTTTCCTTAAGCATCTTTCTCATGGGAATTTCATGCTCGCTCGATAACTGCTGAAGTTTCATGGAAATATCCATAAATCTGTGATTCAGAGAGCGTATCTCCACCCTGAAACCGTTTTTTTCAGCTGAGCCGAATCCCGTCATGCTCTGTATCATAGCCACAGTAAAATATAAACCAGCCGCGATATTTAGTCAAATTAGACTATTAGACTATCATACTAAAGCAGGATGGCATTGTCTTTGAGCGGTTTTATTTTGCAGATATTCAAACATCATATGCTATAAATCATGAGGCAAAATACCTCGGAGGTCGGTACGACCGAGAATGAGCGAAGAGATAATGCCATCCTGCAACCCACTTTTTTGTTTCGTGATAGAAAAAACTTTGCATCTGTAATATAATATATCCCAAATTCAATACCCTATGGAGGAATTTATGATCAAACTTTATTACGATAAAGATGCAAAGAAGAGCGTCCTTAAGAACAAAAAGATTGTCATTGTAGGATATGGCAGTCAGGGGCATGCACATGCCAATAATCTTAAAGAGAGCGGCATGGATGTGACCATCGGCATAAGAAAAGGCTCAAGCTGGGAAAAAGCAGAAAAGGCAGGTTTTAAGGTCCAAACGCCATCAGAAGCTGCAAAGAAAGCAGACATAATAATGATGCTTGTTCCTGATGAATACGCAGCAGACATTTATAAAGAAGAAATCGCCCCTAATATCAGGAAAGGAGCATATCTTGCATTTGCACATGGTTTTAACATACATTTCGGACAGATAGTGCCTCCTCATGATGTTAATGTTTTTATGGCGGCTCCCAAAGGCCCGGGGCATCTTGTAAGGTCAGAATACTCGAAAGGAAGCGGTGTCCCATGTCTTATCGCAATTCATCAGGATCCATCAAAAGATACAAAGGCTGTTGCGCTCGCTTATGCATCAGGCATCGGAGGCGGAAGGGCAGGGATAATAGAGACAACATTCAGAGAAGAAACTGAGACGGATCTCTTCGGTGAACAGGTCGTGCTCTGCGGCGGCCTTACCTCGCTAATTCTCGCAGGTTATGAAACACTTGTTGAGGCAGGTTATTCTCCTGAAATGGCATACTTTGAATGCCTCCATGAGGTAAAGCTTATTGTGGACCTCATACACGAGGGCGGTATATCCACAATGAGATATTCCATAAGCAACACCGCCCAGTATGGAGACCTGACAAGGGGGCCGAGGATAATAACGGAAGAAACCAAAAATGAAATGAAAAAGATACTCACAGAAATACAATCCGGCGTATTCGCAAAGGAATGGATGCTTGAATGCAAGGCAAACAAGCCTGTCTTTAACGCGCTCACCAGAAAAGGCGAAGAACACTCTATAGAAGAAGTAGGCGCAAAACTCAGAGCCATGATGCCGTGGCTCAAAAAAGGCAAGCTCGTAGATAAGTCAAAGGCATGAAACTCGCATCTGAGGGTTATCCTTATATAATAATTTTTGCCGCCACAACAATTGTTGCTTTGTTATTAGGTGGAAAATGGATGGTAATAGCGCCATTCGTTATTACAGTTTTCATGTTTTACTTCTTCAGGGATCCTGAAAGGGAAACCCCGGAAGGAGAAGGGTTTTTTATATCTCCGGCAGACGGCAGGATAATCTTAATAAAAGATGTCTTTGAGAAAGAACACCTAAAGGCTGATGTAAAAGAAATAAGCATTTTCATGTCGCCATTCAATGTGCATGTGAACCGCGCGCCATGCGACGGAAAAATCAAAAACATACAGCACAATAAAGGCAAATTCATGGCTGCATATAAAGACCAGGCATCATTCAAAAATGAAAATATTGAGATGACGCTCGATACAAAATATGGCGATATACTTGTAAGACAGGTTGCAGGCTATGTTGCAAGAAGGGCAGTATGCAGGGCAAATACCGGAGACAGCTTAAAGCGCGGGGAGAGATACGGGATTATCAAATTCAGTTCAAGGCTTGATGTGTACCTGCCAAAAGACACCGCCATTAAGGTAAAATTAGGAGATAGGGTAAGGGCAGGAGAAACGATAATAGGCGTTATAGAAGTTAGAAGTTTAAGATTCAAAAACTCTTAACTTTTAACTCTCAATTTATAACTTAGTTTGAGGTTTATGAGAAAAGGAATATACATATTACCGAACAGCCTGACAATGTGCGGGATGTTCGCCGGATTTTACGCAATACTCGCAGCGCTGAGAGGCGACTACGTCCCCGCTGCATGGGCCATAATGATAGCTGTTGTCTTTGACGGCCTTGACGGCTGGATTGCGCGCCTCACAAACAGCACTACAAGATTTGGTATAGAGCTTGATTCTTTGTCAGACCTTGTATCATTTGGAGTTGCACCGGCTGTAATACTTTACAAATGGTCCCTTTTGGAGTTTGGAAGGATAGGATGGGCAGCAGCCTTCCTCTTTGTGGCATGCGGCGCTCTGAGACTTGCAAGGTATAATGTCCAGATGGGCTCTACTGAAAAAAAATCTTTTACAGGAATGCCCATCCCGGCAGCAGCGTCTGTTGTTGCAGCAACGGTTATCTTCTATAAGGAAATGAACTGGTCCAGTCCAAAAAGCGCTTTCATACTATTCCTCGCCTTCGTGCTGTCAATACTCATGGTCAGCACACTAAGATTTCATGGCGCAAAAGAGCTTGATTTAAAAAGGAGAAAACCTTTCTGGATACTCGTTGCCGTCGCTGTGGCCTTTGCCATTATGATCATGCATCCGGAGATAGCATTATTTGTTTTTGCAATGATATATCTAACTGCAGGCATAATGGAAAACTCATACATTTATTACAAGAAGTTTAAAAACTTACCGCTGACAGAGGGAAAACAATGAGGACAGTAAAAATATTTGACACAACCCTTCGCGACGGCGAGCAGTCACCCGGCGCGTCAATGAACGTTGATGAAAAGATTCAGGTTGCAAAACAGCTTGCGCGCCTCGGTGTTGATATCATAGAGGCAGGCTTTGCAATAAGCTCGCAGGGAGACTTTGATTCAATAAAGAGAATCGGAGATGAGGTTGAAGGGCCTATAATATGCAGCCTTGCGCGGGCAAAAGAGGAAGACATAAAGAGGGCATGGGAAGCATTAAGGGATGCCCGCAAAAAGAGAATTCATACATTTCATTCCACCTCGGACATACACCTTAAATACCAGTTCAAAGTAAGCCGTGAAGAGGCATTAAAGAGGTCTGTTGAAATGGTAAAACTTGCACGGAGTTTCGTTGATGATGTTGAATTTTCGCCGATGGACGCCACAAGAACTGATGTGAGTTATCTCCTTGATGTAGTTGATGCTGTTGTAGATGCCGGCGCAAAAACAGTAAACATCCCTGATACCGTAGGATATGCGATGCCTGATGAATTCGGGAAAATGATAAAGGTAATAAAAGACAGGATTGGAGACAGGGCTGTAATATCCGTCCATTGCCACAATGACCTCGGACTTGCTGTTGCAAACTCCCTTTCTGCGATAATCAACGGCGCAGGACAGGTTGAATGCACAATCAATGGAATCGGAGAGCGTGCCGGAAACTGTTCCATGGAAGAAGTTGTAATGTCACTAAGGACACGCAGGGACTTTTTTAATGCAGAGACGAATATAAATACCGAAGAGATAATCCGATCAAGCAGGCTTGTGACAAAGATAACAGGCATACCTGTACAGCCGAATAAGGCGATAGTAGGAGCAAATGCCTTTGCCCATGAATCGGGGATACATCAAGACGGGCTTCTAAAGGAGAAAACGACATACGAGATAATGAGGCCTGAGAGCATCGGGCTTCAGAGCACAAAACTCGTTCTCGGCAAACACTCGGGAAGACATGCGTTTAAAACAAGATTAAAAGAACTCGGGTATGACCTGACGCCTGAAGAAATCGAAAGCGCATTCGTAAAACTAAAGCATCTTGCTGACCAGAAAAAACATATCTTTGATGAAGACATAGAGGCCCTTGTATCAGAAGAGGTATCAAAGACACCTGAAATATATCAGCTTGCCGGACTTTCCGTTTCAAGCGGGATGAAAAAAGAGCCGAAGGCAGCAATCAGGATGAAGGTTAAAGGCAAGGTTGTAAGGAAAACAGCGACAGGCGACGGCCCTGTAGATGCAACATATAAAGCTATTGCCTCAATAACAAAAACAAAAAGCAGACTCCAGAAATTTGAGGTAAAAGGCATTACCGGAGGGACTGACGCACTCGGAGAGGTTATGGTGTCTCTCGAAGAAAATGGAAAGACCGTCAGAGGCAACGGCGCTGACACAGACATCATAGTAGCAGCGGCAAAGGCTTATATCAACGCCCTGAATAAACTGGTGATGAGGAAGAAATAGTTATCGTAATGTTAACCTAATAACATACATTTATTATGAAAATTCTTCTTGTCTATCCAAAATATCCTGATACCTTCTGGGGCTTTAAATACGCTCTGAAATTCATTTCCAAAAAGGCAAGCCTCCCGCCTTTGGGACTGCTGACCATAGCTTCGATGCTTCCTGCAGAATGGGAGAAAAGGCTTGTTGATATAAATGTTAACCCTCTGAAGGATAAAGACCTCTTATGGGCTGATTATGTTTTTATCAGCGCCATGTCAATTCAGAAAGAGTCAGTAAAAACAGTAATCAGCAGGTGCAAGGCTCTCGGAGTCAAGATTGTTGCAGGCGGGCCGTTGTTCACATCCATCCCTGAAGAGTTTGAAAGGGATGTAGCCCATCTTGTGCTCAATGAGGCTGAGATTACCCTTCCGCCTTTCCTTGATGATTTGAAAAATGGACGACTCAAGCATCTTTACACATCGCATCAACGTGCAAACATGAGAGATACTCCATTCCCGCTATGGGAGCTTGCAGATTTAAAAAAATATGCATCAATGAACATCCAGTATTCAAGGGGATGCCCGTTTGATTGCGAATTCTGCAATATCACTGTGCTGTATGGGCGCGTGCCGCGGACCAAAGAAAAAGAACAGGTAGTGGCAGAGATGGAAAACCTCTACCTGCGCGGATGGAAGGGCGGTTTATTCTTTGTTGATGACAACTTTATCGGCAATAAGGTGAAGTTAAAAAAGGAAGTCCTTCCTGCAATCATCGAATGGATGGAAAAAAGAAACCGCCCGTTCACACTTTCTACTGAAGTATCCATCAACCTTTCTGATGATGAAGAACTTATACATATGCTGGTTAAGGCAGGGTTTAACACGGTCTTTATTGGGATCGAGACTCCAAATGAAGAGAGTCTGGCTGAGTGCAGCAAGATTCAGAACAAAAATCGTGACCTCATAGCCTGTGTCAAAAAAATCCAACGTTCAGGGTTAGAGGTCCAGGCAGGATTTATCGTTGGGTTTGATAAAGATCCGGCCTCTATCTTTGAACGGCTTATTGTATTTATCCAGGAAAGCGGAATTGCTACTGCAATGGTAGGGCTGCTGAATGCCCCTCACGGCACTAAACTCTACCACCGTCTAAAAAAAGAAGGCAGATTGTTAAGCGCAGCATCAGGAGACAATACTGATTTTTCTATAAACTTCAAACCGAAGATGAACCATGAAACGCTTATCAGCGGATATAGAAAAGTCGTTCACACTATTTATTCTCCCAAATATTACTATGCACGGGTCAAAAAATTCTTGAAAGAATATAAGCCGATGCAGGCAAAAACGTTTCATTTCAGGTTCAGTCATCTTGAAGCGGGTTTCAAATCCATTTTCCGCCTGGGGATAATAGGAAAGGAGAGAATCTATTACTGGAAGCTTTTTTTCTGGTCTTTGTTCCGCCGGCCCCGGCTTTTTCCGCTTGCAATTACCCTTACGATTTATGGATTCCACTTCCGAAAGATTTTCAAACGCCGCCTGCCGGGTCTTCAATAAAAAATCTTATTTAAAATACTCTCTACCTCTCGGAACGTTCCTCCCTTGTCAATCATCCCAGAGTAGAGATATAATAGTTTTCTAAATCTTATTGTTTTGGAGAAGATATGACTATCACGGAAAAGATATTCTCAGCACATGCAGGCAAAAAAAAGGTTGAGCCCGGAGAACTGATTAATGCAAAGGTTGATTTAATTCTTGCAAATGACATTACTGCGCCAATAGCAATACAGGAATTCAAGAAGATCGGAGCAAAGGATGTTTTTGACAGAAACCGCATCGCCCTTATCCCTGACCATTTTGCGCCGCAGAAAGATATAAAAGCTGCCGAGCAGTGCAAGATGCTCCGCGATTTCTCAAAAGAATATAATCTCGGCCTTTACTTTGAGATTGGCAGAATGGGAATTGAACATGCATTGCTTCCGGAGCAGGGGCTTGTCGTTCCCGGAGACCTCGTAATAGGCGCTGACAGCCATACGTGCACTTACGGAGCATTGGGCGCATTCTCAACAGGAGTTGGCTCAACAGATGTTGCATCCGCAATGGCAACAGGCGAGTGCTGGTTCAAGGTTCCTGAGTCAATGAAATTTATATACTACGGCAAACTCAATAAATGGGTCGGAGGAAAAGACCTTATACTTCATACGATAGGCGATATCGGAGTTGACGGAGCTTTATACATGGCAATGGAATTTGAAGGGGAAGTTATAAGCAGTCTTCCGATGTACGGAAGGCTGACAATGTGCAACATGGCTATCGAGGCTGGAGGCAAGAGCGGGATAATCGTTCCTGATAAGATTACAAAAAAATACGTAAAAGGAAGGGCAAAGAGGGAATTTAAATTATACAAATCCGATAAAAACTCAAAGTATGTTGAAACCAGAGAATACGACTGTTCAAAGATACCGCTGACAGTGTCCTGCCCTCACCTTCCGTCAAATACAAAACCAGCCGCTGAACTGTTTGAAGTTGCAATAGATCAGGTTGTCATAGGCTCATGCACAAACGGAAGGCTTGAGGATTTAAGAGAGGCTGCGGAAGTGATTAAAGGCAGAAAAGTTAATCCTAATGTAAGGCTGATAGTTATTCCTGCAACACAGCAAATATACAAACAGGCTATGAAGGAAAAGCTGCTTGATATATTCATTGATGCCGAGGCTGTTGTATCAACACCGACATGCGGGCCGTGTCTCGGCGGGCATATGGGAATACTTACAAAAGGCGAAAGAGCGCTTGCAACAACCAATAGAAACTTTGTAGGCAGGATGGGACATCCTGAAAGTGAAGTATATCTCTCAAACCCGGCAGTTGCCGCGGCATCAGCAGTTCTCGGAAGGATTGGGACTCCTGAGGAATTAGGATTATGATGACACCCGAAGAACGGCTGAAACAACTCGGCATTGAACTGCCGGATGCGCCAAAGCCTCTCGGCTCATACGTCCCGCTTGTCAGGGCAGGCAATCTCGTTTTTCTAAGCGGAATACTGCCTTTAGTCGAAGGCAAACTTACAAGAGAGGGGCGTGTCGGAGAGAAGGTGACTGTTGATGAGGCAAGGGAAGATGCGCGCACAGCAGCGATAAACGCCCTTGCAATTTTGAAAGCAAATCTTGGAACCCTTAATAAAATCAGGCGGTGTGTAAAGATAACGGGCTATGTTTCATCAGCGCCTGACTTTACGGAACAGCCGAATGTCCTTAACGCTGCTTCTGATTTAATGTTTGAGATATTTGGAGAACTGGGAAGGCATGCGAGAGCGGCAGTGGGGGCAAATGTCCTTCCTCTTAATTCACCTGTTGAACTTGAATTTATCTTTGAGGTCTCGTAGCTGAAAATCTGACTGTGCTGTATTTGGTGTAAAATTTAACAATCGGTAAATTCTATGGCAAGACCTTATGTTGTAATTGTTGGAAGGACCAATGTAGGCAAATCTACCCTCTTTAACAGGATGGTCGGTTCTTCTGCGGCTATTGTTGAAGATGTGCCTAATGTAACCAGAGACAGGAACTATATGGAGGCTGTATGGGAAGACAAGGCATTTATTGCAGTTGACACAGGAGGATTCTACACCGAGCCCTCAGAGGACATCTCAAAGCAGATGAAGGAACAGGCAGCGTTTGCGATTGAAGAGGCAGATGTCATAATACATCTCCTTGACGGCAAAGAAGGGCTTACGCCTGCTGACATTGAACTATCAAAAACATTACGGGCTTCAGGCAAAAAGATATTATGGGTTGTGAACAAGATAGACACACCTAAAAGAGAAGAGAGGCTTTATGATTTCTATGCCTTAGGCGCTGATGAACTCCTTCCTGTATCAGCTGTCACAGGTTATGAATTCGGAGAACTCATGGACAGGATTGCCTCACTTCTGCCTCAATTAAGCAAAGAGGAATCAGCCTACCCGCGGATTGCTGTTGTCGGAAGGCCTAATGTAGGCAAGTCAACGCTTGTAAACGCGCTCCTTGGCAAAAAGAGGATGATAGTAAGTCCTTTGCCGGGAACTACGCGGGATGCCGTTGACTCTGTCTGTTCATACTATAAAAATAAGTATCTGATAATTGATACAGCCGGAATAAGGAAAAAAGGCAAACTCGGATTTTCTATTGAAAGGTTTTCAGCGGTAAGAGCAATGCGGAGCATAGAGAGATGCGACATTGCTCTCATAGTTCTTGATGCGTCGGACGGAATAACGGAACAGGACCAGAAAATTGCGGGCCTTGTTGAAAGCTGCGCAAAGGGCGCCATATTCCTCCTTAACAAATGGGACCTTGTGCACGAACCTGAAACTGCCTATAAAAAAATTGTTCCGGAACTGCAGAGAAAAATGTGGTTCTTAAATCATGCGCCGGCAATTTCAGTGTCAGGCATGGAAAAGAAGAGGATAACAAAGATATTTCCTGTAATTGATGAAATAATTGCTGAAAGAAAAAAGAGGATACCAACACCGGCGATAAACAGATTCATAAAGGACGTTACTTCAGGCGTCCCTCTGTCTCTGTATAAAGGCAGGCAGGTAAAAATTCCTTATATGACCCAGATAGGAACAGAGCCGCCGGCATTCGTAATTTTCAGCAACTATCCGGCAGGAATAAAAGATTCATACATAAGATATATCGAAAAATGCCTCAGGGAAAGATTCTCTTTCAGAGGCACACCGGTAAGAATATATAAGAAATTAAAAAAATAAGTTAAAAGTTAAAATGGATCTCTATTTCTTGTCATTCCCGCCTGTCGGGAATCCCTCTGGAAGAAAGATTCTGGACAAGCCAGAATGACAGAATATGGGAACCTGTAACAAACTACAGGGAATAATCAAGTTGAAGGAGAATTAATTAGATGCAGGATCTTGTCGGGAAAGATGTAGAAGTTTTAGCCTTGGAAACTACCTACAAAGGCAAGCTTATTGAAATCGGAGAAACAGAAGTTTACCTTCAGGCTGAGTCAGGCTGGATAGTTATACCTGTGGAAAATATAATCTCTATAAAAGAAAAAGAAGACTGAGCTAAATATCTCCTAATAAAAACTGAATAAGCGCCACTGCTGAAATTGCCGCTGTCTCTGCCCTGAGTATACGTTTACCCAAGGATACAGTAATCAACCCTTTAGAGACTGCGAGACTAACTTCCTCCTTTGAAAATCCGCCTTCAGGGCCAACCAAGACAAAAAGTTGAGAGTTTTCTGAATGCTGAATGCTGACGGCTGACTGCTTTATTGCTTCCTTCAAAGGCAATCCGCCCTCTTCCCAGAAGATAAAACCCTTTATTGTTTCCCTTGTGTCATTGCGAGCCCCTTCGCTCTTGTCATTGCGAGCAGAGCGAAGCAATCTCGTTTTATCGCTCAGGGCAGGCTCCGGCGAAGCAATTACACCTTTAAAGATTGCGGCGCCTGTTCCGAACCTGTTTTGAGATTGCTTCGTCTCACTTTGTGAGTCTCGCAATGACAGGTGAGGAATCTCACTCCTCGCAATGACATCTTGAGCAAGCAGTGAATTAAACTCCATCGGCTCATGCACAACAGGGACTATTGTCCTTCCGCTCTGCTTTGACGCCTCTTCTGCAATCTTTCTCCACCTGTCAACTTTTCTTGTATGCCTTATCTGGCTTCTTTCTGTAATGGCCGGAATGATTTCTTTAACGCCGAGTTCTGTCGCCTTCTGGACAACCACATCCATCTTCTCTCCTTTGAGAATCCCCTGAACAAGTGTCAGATTAAGAGGCGATTCAGCATTGAGAGAAATCTGCTCTAACAAATCTATGACTATTTTTTTATTTTCAATCCCTGCAATTTTGGATTTATAGAGGCTGCCCTCGCCGTCAAAGACCTGAAGCTCATCGCCTGCGCGGCACCTCAGCACGGATATAAGATACCGCGCCTTTTCACCGGATAAGGTTATCCTGTTTCCCTTAATCTCTTCTTTTTTCAATATGATTCGCATACAATCCTCACGTCATTCCTGCGAAAGCAGGAATCCAGATGAATAAGACGACTGGATTCCGCATCAAGTGCGGAATGACAATAAAAAAATTTCTGACTTGCCAACTCCACCCTATTAATTCTTTTGGAATGTATTATATCCCTGCAAAAGAGAGATTGACAAGAAAAAGCTGGATTGATAGAATTCTTGTGATTGCAGCGAATTGGGATATCTGCATTGCGTCTATCCCCCCATTTTGGCGGTGTATGCGCAATTAATTGCGGATGTGAAGAAGTTAGCAGCTATAGTCGCCAAGGGAACTTATGAGTAAACCACCGATGAATAGAAGCCTCTCATGGCTACTTGATGATGCCATTTTTTTGTACAAAAATGGACGTAAATATGGTTCTATCCTTTTGCTTCTTTGCACTGTTGATGCGCTGGCCCGAGAAACAAACCCAAATGCCAAGGTTGGAGAAAGATTCGAAGCATTCCTTAAATCAAAAATGCGTCGCAAAGGAAGACCTCAGATTCACAACATATCTGTTCCTAAGTTTAATCAGTTCTTCTCCTTTGAATACATTATTTATAAATTTCTTCGTTGTCCATTGGTTCACGAAGGTAGCCGACTTGAAGTAGATGATCCTGCTGAATTTGCTGTAAGGTTAGATTGGGATACAATTCCAAACGGATTGTCAGTGGACACAGTAAACAATTGTGTTATTCTCGGTGGTGAGTTGGTTTTTAACCTCCTTACTGACGCCGTTCAACATGAACTGCAAAACAGTTGATTGAAAGAGTTGGCGACTACATCGGATAACAAGCGGCGTACACGTTCGTGTAGCCACCGAACGTTATCCTGAATCTAACGCTGAGAAAGGCAGAACAGAAAAATGGGCTATGGCAAGTTTAAAAGTGAAAATAGCGGACAGCGCCCGCTTAAAAAGGAGATTGCCCGAAAATGATTAAATGTGACGGCTCTATTTTTTGAAGCCTGTAATAAAGAGTCGCAGCCCACAGAAGCAATTAAATGAAGGAAAGTGATAATATAAAAATATACCGGATAAAGGGAGGCATAAAATGGAAACGTTAAAACAAGAGGCAATAAAAACAATTTCAAAATTGCCTGAGACAGCAACCATCGACGACATAATGTATGAACTTTTCGTTGTTGATAAAGTCAAGAAGGGCAGAGAAGCAGTTGAACGCGGAGAATCAATCACTATTGAAGAATTAAAAAGAGAAATGCAGTCGTGGTAAATTGAAATAAGGGAAATTACGTCTTCATCCCTGCAAACAGGTCCTTCAGCTTTTCTTTGAACCCCTTTGAAACCTCATCACCGTTTATCTTTGCAAATTCCTCAAGTATCTCTTTTTGCCGCGAGGTAAGGTGTTTCGGGACTTCTATATTCACAATCACAATCTGATCGCCGCGCTGATGGCTTCCGATTCTCGGCATCCCCTTGCCCTTAAGATGAAATGCCTTGCCTGAGGGCGTGCCCTGAGGAATCTTTAAATTTGTAACGCCGTCAATTGTTGGAACTTCAATCTCAGCGCCGAGCGCGGCATGAGGAAAAGAGACAGGCACTTTACAGTATAAAGTCATTCCTTCTCTCTTAAAGAACTGATGTTCTTCTACATTAATAAATATATACAGGTCGCCCGGAGGGCCTCCATAAAGTCCAAGTTCTCCCTCTCCTGACATTCTTAGCTTTGAATCCGTATCAACACCGGCAGGAATCCTGACGTTTATCTCCCTGTATCTTTTAATCCTGCCCTGTCCTTTGCATGGTTTACACGGGTCTGTGATAATCCTGCCTTCGCCATGACACTTGCCGCATGTCTTGGAAACACTGAAAAAACCCTGCTGAAATCTGACTTGTCCTGAGCCTTTGCAGTTAGGGCATGTTGCCGGCGCTTTTCCCGGCGCTGCGCCTGTTCCTTTACAGTCAGCACAGTTTTCCCATCTTGGAATCTCAATATTTTTTTCGGCGCCGAATGCCGCTTCCATGAGTGTTATATCAAGGTCATATCTAAGGTCATTGCCCTTTGCAGGCCGCTTTCTTCGCTGTCCTGTAAAGGTGCCGAAGAAATCTCCAAAGAGGTCCTCAAATACATCGCCAAACCCTGCCCCGAAAGGACTGAACCCTGCGCCCATGCCCTCGGCTGTCCCGAACCTGTCATAGTTAGACTTTTTGTCAGGGTCGGAGAGACATGTGTATGCCTCATTTATCTCTTTAAATTTTTCCTCGGACTCTTTATTGCCCTGGTTTCTGTCCGGATGGTGTTTCATAGCAAGCTGTCTGAAGGCTTTCTTTAAATCAGCCTCAGAAGCATCTCTTGATACACCAAGGATTTCATAATAATCTTTCATAGTTATAAGTTGAGAGTTAAGAGTTGAGAGTTAAGAGTTTTAAGAAATAGCCAATCTTTCACTTTTAACTTTCAACTTATAACTTTTAACTTCCCTTCTTGTCTTTATCTACATCCTCAAATTCAGCTTCAACAACATCTTCTTCCGAAGGTTTTGCGCCTGAGGCTCCTGCTCCGGCAGCTGCCTGCTGGTCTCCGGCTGCTTTATATATATGCTCCGCAAGTTTGTGCGATGCCTTCATAAGGCTTTCAACAGAAGACTTTATCTCAGAAGCATCAGCGCTTGAGTCCTTTGCCTTCCTGCACTTTTCAAGAGCAGCCTCAATATCCTTCTTCTCAGATTCGTTCAGCTTGTCTCCGTATTCCTTCAGAGATTTCTCCACGCTGTATATCATCGTGTCAGCTTCGTTCCTGGCCTCTGCGAGCTGTTTCTTATTTTTATCTTCTTCTCCATGGGACTCGGCATCACGCGTCATATTTTTCACCTCATCTGCGCTAAGCCCGCTTGAAGCGGTTATCCTTATTGACTGTTCTTTTCCTGTGCCGAGGTCTTTGGCAGACACGTGAAGTATCCCATTTGCATCAATATCAAAAGTTACTTCTACCTGCGGAATTCCTCTCGGCGCAGGCGGAATGCCTATAAGCTCAAAGTTTCCAAGCAGCTTATTATCCGACGCCATTTCTCTTTCACCCTGGCATATCTTGATTGTAACAGCAGGCTGATTGTCTGATGCTGTTGAGAAGGTCTGGCTCTTTTTGGTCGGGATTGTAGTATTCCTTTCTATTATCTTAGTGAATATTCCGCCGAGCGTTTCTATGCCGAGAGACAGAGGCGTAACATCAAGTAAAAGCACCTCTTTGACGTCTCCTTTCAGCACTGCGCCCTGTATTGCCGCTCCGACAGCGACAACCTCATCAGGGTTAACTGTCCTATTGGGCTCCTTCCCGAAAAAGCTCTGAACAGTCTGCTGAACCTTTGGCGTCCTGGTCTGTCCTCCGACAAGAAGAACTTCATCTATATTTGAGGCGGATAAATTTGCATCGTTAAGCGCATTCTTGCAAGGCCCTGTTGTATTTTCTATGAGATCTCCTGTAAGCTGCTCAAATTTCGCCCTTGAAAGTTTCATCAAAAGGTGCTTCGGGCCTGTTGCGTCCGCTGTAACAAACGGAAGGTTTATCTCTGTTTCCATTGCAGTTGAAAGGTCAATCTTGGCCCTCTCTGCGGCTTCTTTAAGCCTCTGCAAAGCCATTTTATCATGCTTGAGGTCAATGCCCTGATCTTTCTTAAACTCTTCCACCATCCAGTCAATAATCTTGATGTCAAAATCATCTCCGCCCAGATATGTATCGCCGTTTGTAGACTTAACCTCAATTACGCCTTCTCCTATTTCAAGAATGGATACGTCAAACGTGCCGCCGCCTAAATCATAAACAGCAATCTTTTCTTCTTTCTTCTTATCCATGCCGTAAGCCAAAGAGGCGGCTGTCGGTTCGTTGATTATCCTTAGGACATTAAGCCCTGCAATCTTCCCTGCATCCTTCGTAGCCTGACGCTGGCTGTCATTAAAATAAGCAGGCACTGTTACAACAGCATCGGTCACAGTCTCTCCGAGATAATCTTCCGCAGACTGTTTGAGTTTCTGGAGTATCATTGCCGATATCTCAGGCGGCGAATAACGCTTGCCTCTTATCTCAACATGCGCATCTCCATTAGGCGCTTCAACTATCTTATACGGCAGCCGCTTTTTCGCATGTTCAACTTCAGGCGTGTTGTATTTTCTCCCCATCAGCCTCTTTATTGAAAATATCGTGTTTTCAGGATTTGTAATAGACTGCCTTTTTGCTATCTGTCCTACAAGCCTCTCGCCCTTCTCTGTAAATGCAACTACAGAAGGCGTTGTTCTCATTCCCTCCTGATTCGGGATAACTACAGACTCTCCGCCCTGAACAACTGCAACAACAGAATTCGTTGTGCCCAGGTCTATTCCTATTGCCTTTGCCATTTATGCTTCCTCCTCTATGTTTTCTTTTTCTGTGTTTTTTTCTTGACTGACGACTGACAGCTGACTGCTTTCAGCCAGCTTTTTCGATACGGCAACCAATGACGGCCTTAATACCTTCTCTCTGAACATGTAGCCCTTTCTGAATTCTTCCACTACCATATTTTCATCAATATCATCCCTCTCCACCTGAGTCATCGCATGATGCAGCGAAGGGTCAAACATCTTGCCTGATGCGTCAATCGGCGAGAGTCCGAATTTATCAATCACCCTGAGAAACTCCTTAAGGGTAATCTCCACTCCCTGCGCAAGCCCTCCGCCGCCCGTAGCGGATGCTGTATTATTTGACGAGTGCTTCATAGCCATCTCAAGGTTATCAATAACAGAAAGCAGTTCATACAGCAAGGATTCATTGCCGTATTTTATTAATTCTTCCTTGTCTCTTGCGACCCGCTTCTTGTAATTATCAAATTCAGCGTACAACCTCAGATACCTGTCCTTCTCCTTCCCAAGCTCCTCTTCAAGATTCTGTTCTAACTTTCCTGCTTCCGGAGCGGCGCTTTCGGGTGTCTCTGCCGCAATACAATGCTCAGCCTCTTCCTGTCCGCCCTGGTTGCCTTTGGCGCTGCCGGAGGCAGGTAACCCTAAGACGGGTAAATCCGGCTCATGAAACTCCTCCGCCTGAGGCGGAGGAGAATTATCCTCTGTCATATTTTCCTCTATCTTTTTCTTAGCTTTATGTCTCAACTCATTTCCCCTCTATCACCTTTGTTATGAACTTTGAAACTATATCAACCATCGCTATGGTCTTTGAGTAATTCATTCGTGTCGGGCCGATTACCCCGACACTGCCGACAGGCCTGCTGCCTTCTTTGTAAGTTGCCGCCACAATGCTGAACCCTTTCATCCCTGCCAGAGAATTTTCAGAACCTATTATGACCTGAACTTCGTCTTTGGCGGATTCTGAAAACTTATCAAGCAGTTTTATAATCAGGTGTTTGTCCTCCATGGCCCTTGAAATCTCTTTTATCTTCTCAACATCCGAAAAATCAGGCAGTCCGAGGACTTCTGTAAATCCTGAAATAAATATATTCCCGGATGGAGACGAAAGCACCTCTCTGCATATCCTTATGGCCCTTGAGATAAGGGTGTCGCATAATATCTTTTCCTCGGACATTTCCCTTACTATTTTGGTCCGGATATCGTTAAGGTTAAACCCGTAAAACTCAGAATTAAGGTATGAGGCTATCCTGTTAAGATCGCGCTGCGTCAAATCAAAATCAACATCCACAACCTTATTCCTCACCAGCCCTTCATCCGTAAAAAGGACCGTCACCACATGGTTTCTTCTATGTTTTAACAGCGTAATCCTGTTAAATGTCGCTGAACCTGACTTGGGAGAAAGCGCCACGCCGAGGTAATGTGAAAAATTGGACAGCCTCTTTGTTGCCTCGCTGAGCAGGACGTCTATATCGTTTTTAATGGACTCAAGCTCTCTGGTAATCTCATTGAAAAACGCCCGGTTATCATACTGCTGTTCATGAGAACACAGATAATCAACATAAAATCTGTAGCCTTTATCCGTAGGCACCCTTCCCGCAGAGGTGTGAGGCTGTCTGAGAAACCCCAGCTCTTCAAGGTCAGACATTATATTTCTTATGGAAGCAGGCGAGAGGCTGAAGGCATACTTCCTTGTGATAAACCTTGACCCTACAGGGTCCGGATTATTTATATAGCTCTGAACTATCGCACAGAGCACTTCTCTGTCTCTTTCATCAAGCATATCTGATACCTCACGCCGGTTAGCACTCTCAACAGGAGAGTGCTAATAATTTATCAGGAAATAGATTCCCGTGTCAAGATGTGGCAGATTACCATTCAAGCTTCCTCTGCATCAGCCTCTCATACATGCCCTTCGGAAGAAAAGCCTGCTGGTGTATCTCATCACTGTAGTATTTTGTATTTACCTCAAACTTTCTCCTCATATCACGCGGGGAAAGGCCTTTTGAAGCAACGGAGAAGGTCCACCAGTTGCCGGCATAAGTTGCAATCGGAGCAGTATATATGTCAACCACGGGGAACACCGCCTTCATCGTCTCCTGAACCTCTATGACAATGTCCTTATGAAAATGGAGAGATTCTGAAAGGGTAACATAAAACCCGTCCTTGGTCAGACAATTCTTAATAGACGAAAAAAACTCCTTCGTAAAAAGACTTGTGGCAAAGCCGACTATATCCGTTGAATCAACTATAACAGCGTCAATGTCGGAATCCCGTCCTTTTATAAATTCGGCTCCGTCCATGCATTTTATCTCCACACGAGGATCGTCAACATCACAGGCAACCTCCGGAAAGAACTTTCTGGATACGTTTATCACCTCTTCGTCTATTTCAATAAAATATACCTTTTCCACTGTCTTATGCTTCAGGACTTCCCTGACAGCGCCTCCGTCTCCTCCTCCGATAATAATCACCTTCCTGGGAGCGGGATGCGCATGAAGCGCGACATGCGTGAGCATTTCATGATAGAAAAACTCATCTCTCTCGGTTATCTGCACTACACCGTCAAGGATAAGCATCTTGCCGAAATGAGGATTCCGGATAACCATAATCTCCTGAAACTTGCTCTTCCCGTTGTAGAGAATATTTTCAACCTCATAGGTATACTGAATAGGCGCATACGGATCTTTTTCATAAAATCTTATCATCTTTTCCTCCTATAATTTAAATCAGTGTTAAGTCATGCCTTTTTTCATGTTATTCCTGCGAAAGCAGGAATCCAGAAAAACAAAAAACTGGATTCCGCATCAAGTGCGGAATGACACATCACTTCATACTTATGCTACTGAATAGTTCACTTGACCCTGTCCACTGACACTTTATATCAAAATAGTCTTCGGTATTGAAAACCCGTTAAACTCTGATGCATAGGATATTGTATATGCCCCGCCTGAAAGTATAAGAATAAGCCCGCCTGTTTCAGGCTCAGGCAGGTTTACATTTTTGTCAATAACATCAAAGCTGTCACAGCTCGGGCCTGCCACTGTCCATTTTTTCTTGTGCCTTGCCTGCCTTGAGGTCTCAACGATATAGCTGTATTTTATGCCGCCGACACTCTCCATCAGGCCGTTAAAGACTCCGACGTCAATATGAAGCCAGTTGTCATCTCCCCTGTTTGCCTTGCCTATCACAGAGGCTACAAATATGCCTGCATCTCCTACAACGGCCCGGCCCGGCTCTATAATTACTTTTACATCCCGCGGAAATTTCTCGCGGATGAGCTTGTCTATGTTTTTCTCAATGGCGTCAACATCAACAACATTCTTTGTATATTTTATCGGATACCCTCCTCCGATATTCAACAGGCTCAGCTTTATGCCTTTCTCTTCCGCAATGTCCCATAAAGCCCTTGCCTTATCCAGAGCGCTGTTCCAGTTGTAAATATTTGTGCACTGCGACCCAACGTGAAAGGTAACGCCGACAGGATTAAGCCCTTTGTTACGCGCATAAAAAAGCAGTTCCGCAGCTTTATCAATCTCAACTCCGAATTTCTTGCTCAGCGGCCATTCGCTTCCTTCATTAGGCACTGAAAGCCTCACATAGACATTGCAGCCCGGCAAGAATCTCGCCATCTTATCTGCTTCATCTTCAGAGTCATACGCAAAATAATTTACCCCGTATGACGCCGCCATCTTCAAAAACTTAAAGGTCTTTACCGGATTGCTTGATATGATTCTTTCAGTCTCCACGCCTATGGATGAAAGCAGCTTCAGCTCGCCCTCTGAGGCTATCTCAAAGCCCATATTAAGTTTATCCGCAAGCTTGATTACCTCAATATCGGGATTTGCCTTAACAGCATAAAAGACCTTTGAATTCCGTATGTTCTGCCCAATAAGTGAGGCTTTTTCTTTTACCTTTTCCCTGTCCATAAGAAGAAACGGAGTTTCGATATTTTTCCTGTCAAGGTATTTCAGCGCCTTAAACAGCGTGCCTTTGGAAACAATATCAGTATGGTATTTTTCTACTTTAAAGGTCCTTGGCATGGAAACTCCAATTTAGTCATAACGTCATTGCGAGGGCATAGCCCGTGGCAATCTCACAGCGAGATTCCTTCGTTTCACTCGGAATGACAACCCCTTTTTTTTGCAAAGTTCATTATAAAACATATTTCAATTTTTTATACAATTATTTTTCGGTATTCTTACTGATAAATCCGGCAGGTTTTTATCTCATTAAAAAAATCTAATTATCCAACACCTCCCTAATCCTCTTCAAAAGCACATGAGGCTAAGCAGGTTTTGATATGAAGTTCAGCCCCTCTTCAAGTATCCCCTTTTTGTGTATGAAGTCAGCGGGATAACCGCTTGAAAAAAGCGCCTTTATGTCAGGCCTTATCTTCTTTGCCTCTTCGTAAACTCCTTTGCCGTTTAT
>JACPZK010000026.1 GCA_016195565.1 Nitrospirota bacterium
CAGACACAGCTTCGCCACGCATCTGCTTCAGAGCGGCGTCAACATCAGGGAGGTGCAGAGCCTTCTCGGACACAAGAATGTCGAGACGACTATGATTTACACTCATGTCTTGCGCGACATGTCTAATGCGCCACAAAGCCCACTTGATACGCTTTACGGAAAACACAGTGACGAAAAAAGAGAGATTACCACGCTGCGCTCGCAATGACAATAAAGGATGCCCATATCATCTTGCTTGTAATTATCCGGCATTGATTAATGGATTAAGTTTTTCACCCTCTCCCTTAGCTTATCAGCAAACAACTGATATTTGTCTCTGCCGTGCTGTTCTCCGGTTATGTCCAGCAATGACGGATAAAAAGGCTTATCAAAACGTATTGTTATTTTTTTAAATCTCGGCAGGAATGCGCCTTTTGGCAATGCCTCAAAACTTCCCCTTATCATTGCAGGGACAACAGGCACATGAAGTTCAAGAGCAAGAATGCCGATGCCTTTTTTAAATTCCATGAGATTCCCATCATAAGACCTTCCGCCTTCAGGAAATATGAAGAGGGCTTTGTTGTTTTTCAATACATAGGCAGAAAGCTGGAGCGCTTTTCCCAGATATGTCTCAGGGTCTATTGGGATAACGTGAGCAAGCCTCGCAAAAAAGGCAGTCAGCCTGCTTGTGAAATATTTCTGAAATCCCTGAAAGTAAAGTGTCCTGTAAATATTTAGAGGGAGAGCGGCAGCGACTGCAAAGCCGTCCAGATTGCTGCAATGGTTTGAGGCGATTATAAACGGGACATTAGGGATATTCTCTACCCCTTTAACTTCAAGCCTGAAAAATATTCTGAAGAACATTTTGATAATCCCCATGAGGAGTGATACAAAAAACCATTCTACTGCACCTTGTTTAAGGCCGACTTTTTTCTTCTCTTCCTCAGAAGGCTCCTGAGAAAAAACTGCCGAGAGTGTTGTTTCTGTTTTTTCTGCTTCAGAGGCTAATCCCCGACCCCTGACCCCTAACCCCTTCATTTTCTCCACTATCTCTCCAACTGTCTGGATATCTGATGCAAAGGCCTCAGGGAGTTTTATGGAAAATTTATTTTCAAGGCTGACAACAAGCTCTATCCTCTGAAGCGAATCAAGCCCGAGGTCAAGTTCAAGGTTGTCTTTGGCTTGAATAGGCATAGGTTCTTTAAGCAGAGGCGTTAAGCATTCAATGACATTTCTGCCTGTTTCATCTGCCATAAGTTCTTTATCTTCACTTTTAACTTTCAACTTTTCACTCTTAACTTTTATCGGGTCTTTAATCATGAACCTTCTCAGTTTTCCGAGAGGAGTCCTCGGCAGAGGTTCAGGGTAAAGAGTAAACCCTTTAATCCTCATGTAAGGCGGCAGTTTGCCTGAGATACGGCTCAGATCCCATCCCAGCGCCTCATGGATATTGCCTGTCTGTTGCTGCCTTGCATAGTCAATGTCAGGGACAATGATTGCATGAAGGGCTTCTATCCTGCCTTTTTCTTCAAGGCCCAGCACGCAGATTTCCTTAATAAGCGGTATCTTTGAATATTCTTTTTCTACCTCTTCAGGATATATGTTTTTGCCTGAACCGAGAACGATTACTTCCTTTATGCGTCCTGTTATAAACAGGTATCCGTCTCCGTCAATATATCCAAGGTCTCCGCTGAAAAAATAGTTGTCTTTGATTGCCTGCTCTGTTGCGGAGGGGTTTTTATAATAGCCCTTCATTACCATTGGGCCCCTGATTGCAATCTCTCCTTCCTTCATCAAACCTAATACACTTCCGTCCGCAGGGTTTATTATTTTTATCTCCACGGAAGGCAGAGGTTTTCCGGTAGAGCCGGGCTTCCGCTTGCTCATCGGGTTGAATGTGACAACAGGAGATGTCTCTGTAAGGCCATAGCCTTCAAGCACTGTAAAGCCAAGCGCCTCAAGGCCGCGCATTACCTCAGGGTCAAGCCTTGCTCCTCCGCTTGCAAAAAACCTGAACCTGTTTCCAAGCGCATTATGAACGGGTTTGAGTATTGCCTTGCTGATATTAATGCCTGTTTTCTTTCTCAGACTGCCGGAAAATTTCAACAGGGTTTTCATTAACAATGGCGCGGGCTCTGGAAGTTTTTTAAATTTATCCATAATCCCGTTTTTTATCATCTCAAGCAGTTGAGGAACGCCGACAAGAATAGTAACGCCGCTGTCTTTCATTGATGCGGTAATGTCAGGCCCCTTTAAACTCGGGGAATATGTTATTGCCGCGCCTAAAAAAAGCGGCACAAGGAATGTGGACATGAACGGGTAGGTATGATGCAGAGGCAGAAGCGAAAGGACATTGTCGGATTTTGTGATTACGCCTGCCTTTATCAGAGCCTCCGCATCAGAGCAGAAATTTCCGTGAGTCAGCATCACGCCTTTAGGAATCCCTGTTGTCCCTGATGTATAGATGATAGATGCGATATCCTCAGGCGATATCTCTGGATAAGGGACTGTTTCTTTAAACCCCGTGGGAAGCGCTGCTTCTATCGGGGTAAATCCGCATATCTCCTTAAAATCAGAAGAATCAATGTTTATTTTCCTTATATCCAGCCCTGCGGCTGCTTCATTTGCATTTGCTTCTGTCTTTGAGTTGAAAAAGATAATCTTTGATTCAGAATCAATCAAAAGATTTCGCACTGTCTCAGCATTCAACTGTGAGTCTATCGGGACTGCAATTGCGCCAGCCATCATGATTCCTAAGTATGAGGCGCACCATTCAGGCCTGTTCTCCGAGAATATCGCAATCCTGTCAGCCTTGCTGATTCCTGTTTTTATCAGGCAGGATGCGATGGCTTTTGAATCTGAGGCAAATGCGCCGTAGGTTAGCGTCTTCCATGTGCGGTCAAAGTAATGGAAGGCAATATTATCCCCGTGCTTTTCCGATGTGTTTAAGAATATGCTGTGGATAGTGTTATCAGCCATTCTTATTCATTATCTGAAAACAGAAATAAAATAGCAAATATTAAGATGATGCCGAAAAATAGACATAGAAGGTTGTCATTGCGAGCAAAGCGAAGCAATCTCGTAGTTTCTGATGAGATTGCCACGAACCCTTAGGGTTCTCGCAATGACAGCTAAATTAACGGTTTCAGAATTCTCTAATGTCGCTCAAAGGGGTTCGACAACAGAATATTATTTTATGCTAAAATCAAAGCGGTTGATGGAGGAATTATGATACAGGAATTGAAATTTGATGAGAAAGGGTTAATCCCTGCAATTATACAGGATGCGGAAAGCAATGAAGTCCTGATGATGGCTTATATGGATAAAACATCTCTTGAAAAGACTTTGAAAACAGGATTTACGCACTTCTGGTCGCGCTCAAGGAAGAAATACTGGATGAAAGGAGAGACTTCCGGAAATGTGCAGGAAGTTAAGGAAATCCTTTATGACTGCGATGAGGACACCCTGCTTGTAAAAGTAACCCAGCGCGGCGCAGGCGCCTGCCACACAGGAGAGAGAACCTGCTTTTTCAGAAGCATCAAATTTAGAGCAATAGCACAGTAGCTCAGTAGTTTTTAAGAAAGATTGTTTGGGACTGCTGGACTGTTGCTCTACTGCTCTGCCGCTCTATAATTTGCTACGCAATCCCCTGTTTTAAAATATCATGCAGATGGATTACGCCGATAGCCTTTCCATCTGCATCAGGGACTGCAAGGGAAGTTATAGAATGGGTTTCCATTATTGAGAGCGCCTTTACCGCAAGTTCATCTTCGGAGATTGTCTTTGGATTTTTTGTCATGACCTCTCCGGCCTTCATATCAAAGAATTCCTTGCCCCATTTTTCTATGCCCCTGCGTATATCTCCGTCAGTTAAAACCCCAAAAATCTTTTTGCCGGCATCACTGACAATCGCAACTCCGAGCCGTTTTGATGATATTTCTACAACCGCTTTTATCATTTCGGTTTCCGGAGATACAAAAGGAAGGGCGTCTCCTGTGTGCATGAGGTCTTTGACTTTTATAAACAGTTTTTTCCCGAGGTTCCCTCCGGGATGAAAGAATGCAAAATCTTCCTGCTTCAGCCCCCTCTTCACAAGAAGGGCCACGGCAAGCGCATCTCCCATTGCAAGCGCTGCTGTTGTTGATGCTGTGGGCACGACTCCGAGAGGGCAAGCCTCTTCTTTGACAGACACATCAAGATGCACATCTGCTGATTTTGCAAGGGTGGAGTTCAGGCTGCCTGTCATCGCAATCAGGCTTACGTTAAATCTCTTTAAAAAAGGAATCAGCCCGGAAAGCTCCGCTGTCTCGCCGCTGTTGGATATGGCGATGATTACATCATCTGATGTTACCATGCCGAGGTCTCCGTGGCTTGCCTCTGCGGGATGCATGAAAAATGCAGGCGTGCCGGTTGAGGCAAGCGTTGCTGCAATCTTTTTACCGACAAGACCAGATTTGCCCATGCCTGTGACAACAACCCTGCCCTTGCTTTTGAATATAATATCTATTGCTTTTTCAAAAGTGCTGTCAAGTTTTTCCGCGAGAGCAGCGACAGCATCGGCCTCAATCTTTAAAACCTTTTTTGCTATATCAATGCTATTTTCCATATGTTTGTTATTATGACTCTTTAATCACCTGATGCAGGGCTTTAATGGTTTTGAGCAGGTTCAAAACCTCATCCAGCCTTATCATATTCGGCCCGTCGCATAATGCCTTCTCAGGCTCGGGATGAACCTCAAAGAATAAGCCGTCAACACCCACGGCAACTGCTGCCCTTGCCAACGGCTCCGCAAATTCCCTCTGTCCTCCTGATGAACTGCCCTGTCCGCCGGGAAGCTGGAGGCTGTGCGTTACATCAAAAATCACAGGATAGCCGAAAGAACGCATTATCGGAAAGGCCCTGAAGTCAACGACAAGGTTGTTATATCCGAAAGATGCGCCCCTCTCTGTGATAAACAAATTATGATTGCCCTCTGCTGTGAATTTTTCTATGATGTTTTTTATATCCCATGGAGCAAGAAACTGACCCTTCTTAATATTCACAGGTTTTCCTGTCTTTGATGCGGCAATGATTAAATCAGTCTGCCTGCACAGGAATGCGGGAATCTGCAACGCGTCAAGAACCTCTGATGCAGGTTTCACTTCTGCAATAGAATGCACATCGGAAATAACGGAAATGTTTAATCTGCTTTTTATGTCTGAAAGTATTTTTAATCCTTTTTCAATTCCCGGGCCCCTGAAAGATTTTATTGAGGTCCTATTTGCCTTGTCATAGGAGCATTTAAATACAAAGGGCATCCCGGCGCTGCCGCATATATCCTTCAGCCTTTGGGCCGTGTGCAGCGTTACATCTTCACTCTCAATAACACACGGGCCTGCAATGATTAAGGGGGGATTATTGTTGCCGACGCTTATGTTATTGATTTTTATTTCCATAAAATCCCTCTCGATTTTCAGATTTTATAGTATACTATAGTCAATACTTTTTAAATATCCTTTTAAGCAAAAGGAGAGAAAGAGGATGTACCTTCAGAGATCACTTGTTATTTTTGCCAGCCTGCTGTTGTCTCTGGTTATAATAGCTTCCCCGCATGCCGAAAAGGACAGGCCTGTGTATATCCTTGCAGTTTCACCCTTTTCACCGCCTGTGACTATACACAGAGATTGGGCGCCTTTCGTTGAGCGGCTCTCAAATGAGATAGGGGCAGATATCCAGCTAAATGTATACAGCACATTTACAGAGATTGAGGATTCCATAAAGAAGGGCATACCTGATTTTGCCTTTTTGAATCCATATCATGCTGTTGTGGCAAAGAAAACACAGGGATACATTCCCCTTGTGAGGAGCGAAGAACCGCTAATAGGTATCCTCGTCGTCCCTAAGGACAGCCCCATCAATTCTATAGAGGATATTAAGGGCGAAGAGATCGCATTTCCTGCGCCAAACTCCTGAGCAGCAGCAATCGTTGTGCGTGCACAACTGAAGGGAAAGAATAAGATTCAGTTTACACAGAGGGATGTGACAACTCACACCAATGTCTTTCGGCATGTTATCCTTGGCTACGCAGCTATTGGAGGCTCTAATATTGCAGCCTTAAACAAGGAACCCCAGGGAGTGATCTCACAGCTTAAGATAATCTATAAGACACAAGAACTCCCTTCACATCCATTGGTTGCACATCCACGGATCCCTGAAAAAATAAGACAGGCGGTAATAGATGCTGTATTAAAACTTGCTGAGGATACAGAAGACCAGGATATGCTCAAAAAGGTAAGACTCTCAAGGCCCATGAAGGTGTATTATAAAAGAGACTATCTACCGCTCGAGAGACTTGAACTTGAAAGATATTTAATTATAGGTGGCGAATAAATGGGCCTGATGCCAAGACGGTTATACGGACATCTCCTTTTACTCGTGTCATTAATCCTCACTCTGACTTTTCTTTCTTATGGACACTTTACCGGGAAAAGACAGGCAGAGGTCTACCTGAAGGCACTGAAACTAAATGCAGAGGTAATAGCAAATAACTTAGCCATTAGCTGTGCAAATTATCTCGTTATCAGAGACTATGCAGCGATGGAGGTCTTCCTCCTGCGCTCCGCAGAACTCCCTGATGTCCGGAGAATTCAGGTATCTGATACGGATGGAAAAGTGCTTACAGATATTGTTCATAACACGGGTTCGTCACCTGCCATTCTTTACGGTTTGCCATCCATCAAAATACCATCTTCGGCTAAGGGTTCCCTTCAGATCGAAAATGACCAGATAGTTATCTATCAACCAATCACCGCGGGCAGTTTGCTTGGTTGGGTTAAGGTTAACTACAGCATGGATACGGTCTCAGATATGAAGAGAATTCTATGGAGGAACAGCCTGCTGATTGGCATAGCCGGAATCCTTGTGAGTTTTGTGCTTATTCTTATAACCCTCAGGCCGCCTATTAGAGCAATCAAGAGGCTTACTGATTTTGCCAGAAAACTGGATGACCTTAAGGGCGAACAGATACCTGTGGAACATAGCTTTATTGAAATAGAACAACTTGGGGAATCCCTCAATCATGCGTCCTTAGAGCTATATTCCGCAGAAAGAAAACTGGTTGAAGAAAGGGAGCGATTGGCAGTGACGCTCAGAAGCATTGGTGACGGTGTTGTCGCCACCGATACAGAAGGCAGGATAGTTTTGATGAATAAGGCAGCAGAGGCGCTCACCGGCTGGACAGTTGAAGAGGTTGAGGGCAAACCCTTAAGGGAGGTATTCCATATAACCGAGGTTGAGGACAACCCTTTAAGGGAGGTATTCCATATAATCAATGAAGAAACAAGAAAACCTATTGAGGACCTTGTGGGAAAGGTTCTCAAGACCGGCAGCATAGGTGTCCATTATAACCACTTCCTCACATCAAGGGATGGTACAGAGAGGAGCATAGCAGATAGCGGCGCCCCGATCATTGATAAAGGCGGGAAGATTATCGGTGCAGTTCTGGTATTCAGGGACGTCACTGAGAGAAGAAAAATGGAGGCACAACTATTAAGGTCACAGAGGATAGAAGCGGTAGGAACCCTTGCATCAGGCATAGCCCATGATTTTAACAATCTTCTGTCAGCCATAATGGGATACTCTGAGATTATGCTGGAGATGGCAAAAGAAGGCGACCCATTTTACAAACCGGCAAATATAATATACAACGCAGCAGAAAGGGGAACAGAGCTGGTAAAGGGGATGCTTACAATAACACAAAGGAAGAAAATCGAAACAAAACCTGTAGACATAAATGAGGTCACTAAACACTCAATAGAGCTTCTTCGGAGGACCATTCCAGAAAATATAGAGATTATTACAAAGCTTGAAGAAGGCATACCATTGATAATGGCAAATTCCACCCAAATTCAGCAGGTGATTATGAACCTGTCTATAAATGCCCGCGATGCCATGCCTGATGGAGGTATATTGACCATAGAGACCGCAGTTGTAAGCGCAGAAGATAGCATCCCCTGGGACAAAGATAGCGGCGTGAAACTATCTGTTTCAGATACAGGATTGGGCATGGATGAAGATACAAAAAGAAAGATCTTTGATCCATTTTTTACCACAAAGGAGGAGGGGAAGGGCACAGGGCTCGGACTTTATACAGTGCATTTAATAACAAGCAATCATGGAGGATATATTAATCTTTACAGCGAGCCCAATAAGGGGACAAGGTTCAGCGTATACCTGCCGATAACAAAGGCTGTAGATATTGAGGAACCACTGAAGGCCGAAGAACTTATGGGCTCAGGAACAATACTTGTTATAGATGACGATGCTCATATAAGGGAACTCTGCAGGGATATACTTAGGCCTCTCGGTTACAGGGTTTTACTGGCAGGCGACGGAAGCGAGGGGATAGATGTCTTCAAGATGATGAAGGATGAAATATCATTGGTCATCACCGATATAATAATGCCGAAGATAGGCGGGAGTGAAGTATTTCAAGCGCTAAGGATCATAAAGCCTGATGCAAAGGTGATACTTTTGTCTGGTTACAGTCAGAATGGTTTTACAGATATAGATAAGCTGCTTAAAAGCGGTGCAAAGGGCTTCATTCAAAAACCTTTCACACGCTATGCCATTGCACAAGCCATCAAAAAGGCGCTGTCAGAAGAATAACCCCGAAAGAAAGCCCCGCCCGAGTTTTATGCCTCCTATATTCACCTCTTTTGTGATAGTTTGCCGTTAAGAGCGCTTTTCCTCTCTGCCTTTTTTCATCTCTATTTCGCTCTCGTCATATTGAAACAAGGCGCGCTTTTCTTTCAAAGAAGCGGCTATAAATTCTCTGAATAGCGGGTGAGGATCCGTCGGCCTTGATTTAAACTCAGGATGAAACTGGCATCCTAAAAACCACGGATGGCCTTCCACTTCTATTATCTCAACAAGCTCTCCGTCAGGGCTTGTTCCGCTTATCTTCATCCCGTGCCGTGAGAGTATTCCTTTATATGCATTGTTAAATTCATATCTGTGCCTGTGCCTTTCTGAGATTTCCTTTATGCCGTAAGCCTTGAATGCATTTGTATTGTTTTCAAGAACACAGGGATATGCTCCAAGCCTCATCGTGCCTCCCTTTTCAGAGACATCAGTCCTTTCTTCTATCCTGCCTTTCCTGAAATCAAACCATCTCTCCATGAGATAAATTACAGGGTCTTTTGCATTCAGGTCAAACTCTGTGCTGTTTGCGGTAAGCCCGCATACATTCCGTGCATACTCAATCACAGCGCACTGCATCCCAAGGCATATCCCGAAATAGGGAATCTTTTTCTTGCGGGCATATCTTACAGCCTCAATCTTGCCTTCAATCCCCCTGTAACCAAATCCTCCGGGCACGAGGATGCCGTTTGCATCCGATAAATATTTATCTGCTCCGTGGACTTCTATCTCTTCAGAATCAATCCACTGCAGATTTACCCTTGCATCATTTGCGATTCCGCCGTGGATAAGGGCTTCCATCAGGCTTTTGTATGAATCCTTAAGCCCTACATATTTGCCGACTATGGCAATAGTTACTTCATGTTTCGGCTCTTTTAACTTTCTTACTATATCTTTCCACTGCATCAGGTCAACATCTTTGGCAGGGAGCTTAAGTTTGCTGACAATCTGCTGGTCAAGCCCTTCTTCGCTGAGCGCCATAGGCACCTCGTATATTGTATCCACATCCATTGCCGTGATGACTGAGTCGCCGTCAAGGTTACAATGGAGCGCTATCTTTTTCTTTGCCTCAGGAGTGATAGGCTTGTCTGTTCTGCATAAGAGCAGGTCAGGCTGAATACCGATTGCGCGCAGCTCCCTTACACTGTGCTGTGTGGGTTTTGTCTTAAGCTCGCCGGCGGTCTTTATATAAGGCACCAGCGTAAGATGCATATAAAGAACGTTTTCCCTTCCTACGTCATAGCGCATCTGCCTTATTGCCTCAAGGAACGGAAGGCTCTCGATATCGCCGATGGTGCCGCCTATCTCAACTATAACTACATCATTATTATCGCTTACTGATTTTATGGCGCGCTTTATCTCGTCAGTTAGATGAGGCACAACCTGAACCGTGTCTCCGAGGTAATCGCCGCGCCTTTCTTTTGTTATGACATTGTAATATATCTTTCCTGTCGTATAATTATTTGCCTGAGAGGTTCTTATATGCGTGAATCGCTCATAATGCCCGAGGTCAAGGTCTGTCTCTGCGCCGTCATCTGTTACGAAGACCTCGCCATGCTGAAACGGGCTCAGCGTGCCCGGGTCAACATTGATATAAGGGTCAAGCTTCTGGATTGTTACTTTCAGCCCCCGCGCCTCAAGAAGGGCGCCTGTTGCAGCCGCAGCAATGCCTTTTCCCAGCGACGATACAACTCCGCCTGTTACGAAGATAAACTTAGCCATTTCTTCACCCTCTCTAAGTCCTGCGGTGTATCAACACCCACAGTCTCGCAAGTCGTTTCTTTTACTTTTATGCGAAATCCATTCACGAGCACGCGAAGCTGTTCAAGCTTCTCTGTTTTCTCTAATTCCACGGGTTCCATTTTTGCAAGATTTAAAAGCACATCACGCCTGTAACTGTAAAGGCCGAGATGCTTATAAAAGTTGAAAGTTGAAAGTTGAAAGTTGAAAGTTTGTAATTCAAATCTTCTTTTTAACTCCTCACTTTTAACTTTCCACTGGTCTCTGTCAAACGGTATCGGCGCTCTTGAAAAATACATGGCAAAGCCTTCTTTATCAAAAACAGCCTTAACGACATTGGGGTCAAATATTTCTTCAGGGTCTTCTATTTTTTTTATCAGGGTTCCCATTGCCGCCCTTTTGTCGTCAAGCAGCCTGATAACGTCGTCTATCATCTCCGCCCTTATGAGCGGCTCATCTCCCTGAACATTGACAATTATATCATAATCCAAAGAAGCGGCGACCTCTGCTATGCGGTCTGTGCCTGATGCATGTTCCTTTGCGGTCATTACAGCCTTGCCGCCGAATTCAATCACGGTTTTAAATATGGCCTCGCTGTCAGTTGCAACGATTACATCTTCTGCGAGCTTTGATTTCTTTGAATTTTCATACACATGCCGTATCAAAGGTTTGCCATTTAGGGGTGCAAGGGGCTTTCCCGGAAAACGGGTTGACTCATAACGGGCAGGGATAATAACAATCGCTGTCATGCGCTTGGATAATTATAAATGATTTGGGAAAAAATTTAAATGAAAAAGCTGAGAAAAGAAATTAGCGCAATTATTTATCGTGTGGGCTTCGCACGCCAAGGGAGATTTCGCTTGACCAAACCCACAATTTCTCCTAAAATTACCCCAAAAGACGCATACGGCAGAAAAATAATGTTATGTCTAAGAAACAGATAACAATAACGGGCACAAGAGATTCGGACAAGCTAAAGATTCAAAAGGCTCTGAAGCTTCTTGAAAGGAAATCACCCGAACACTTCGCCTATGTTACTCGATATTTAGATTGCATACATGCAGACCCAGATAAACCTTCGCGTGTCAATTGTAGTACACGTACATTTATTATTGGTAAAAAAACATTGAAGGAAACACGCTGGTGGATTGCTGCAGCTCTCGTTCATGAGGCAAAGCATGTGGAATTCAGTCAGCCAGGCAAAAAACGTGTAACCCAAGATATCGAAGAAAAAGAGTGCCTTGAGGCAATGTTCGAGGCAGGAAGAAAAATTTTTTTATTGTGGCGATTTTTCTACGGTGAACCCAAAACGCTTTATCAAACAAAGTGGTGGAAAACAAAACCGAAGGAGCAGGATTGGTGATCAATAAGTATGGAGGACACAACACATCAATTAACCCGATTCGGTTTCGCCTCTCGGGTTATTTAGGTCATTAGCCCATAGTCCCAAAGCCACCTGAATCATCTATTCCTATGCTAAAATCCATCATGGAATTTGTTGATGTCCTTTTCCCGATTAATCTCGGGTTTGATTTCCGTATATTGTTAAATTTATCTATGTTAGCTATAATTAATATGTAATATGCTTTTATTTGAATGGGATGAGGTTAAAGCGAAAGCCAATTTCAAGAAGCATAAAGTGAGCTTTGAGGAAGGCAAAACTATTTTTAATGACCCATTCCTATTTACGTTCCCAGATAATGAGCATTCCGTAAAAGAAGAACGTTATATAAACATTGGACTTTCTGCATATGGGAGCATTTTAATTTTGACTCATACTGAACGGCAAGGTAAAATACGTATTATCAGTTGCAGAAAGGCAACGGCGTATGAAAGGAGATTTTATGAAGAAGGCAACTTCTAAAGAAATATCGGAAAAAGAAGGCATGAAATCTGAATATGATTTTTCAAGAATGAAGGGGGCAGTGCAGGGGAAATACTATAAGGCATATCGCGCTGGACATAAAGTGGAGATTCTTAAAGCAGACGGCGCTACTACGGTAGAATATTTTAAGCTTAAAGAAGGCGCCGTTATGTTAGAGCCGGACGTTAGAAAATATTTTTCAAGCTCGGAATCAGTCAACAAGGCGCTTAGGTCATTGATTGAGATTATTCCCTCAAAGAGACGGTCTGCTGCTCACTCAAAAGGATAATAGCGTTGCCGCACAACGAAGCACTCCACCGGTTATGGCGATACGAACACCGCGTCTGTGACCTCAGGCGTTTTCAAAAAACCTCAAGAGTCTCAAACTAACATAAACTATTTCCTCCTGTGCTAAAATCCATCATGGAATTTGTCGATGTTCTTTTCCCGATTAATCTGGGCCCGCTGACATACAAATGCCCTGAGCATCTGATTGATAAAGCGCATCCCGGAATGCTCGTTTCAGCGCCTCTGAAAAAACAGATAACAATGGGAATCATCCTCAGTAAATCTTCTGCGCCCATGTCCGACAACATAAAAAACATCAGCGATATCCACGGCGAATCGCCTCTGCTTGAACCGCCCTTGCTGAAACTCCTTAACTGGATGGCTGATTATTACATCATCGCAAATAAAGGACTTGTTCTTAAGAACATGCTGCCGCAGGAGACATTCAAAAAAGTAAAAGCTCGGAGCAAAGGGAAAACAGAAGAAAAGGAGAGTAATGAGATAATTGAGATAGACGAAAACATCTTATCTAAAATAAAAGAATCGCTTTCTAAAAGAGAATATAAAACCTTTCTTGTTCATGCCCCAAGTCCTTTATACGAAAGCGCAACAGTTACAAAAATCCTGCCGCAGGGCAAAAGCGCGATAATCCTTGTGCCTGAAATCGTACACATAAGCCATGTACTTCCTTTTATCAAAGAAACAGCAGGGGAGAGGTTATGCGTGCTGCACAGCGGTTTAAGCAAGGGACAGCGCTCAGAGGCTATGGAAAAAATCATTTCAGGGCAGTGCAATGTAGTGCTTGGCACGAGGATGGCGGTGTTTGCGCCTTTGAAAAATGTATCTCTGATTTCGGTTATGCATGAGCACAGCAGTTCATACAGGACAGAAGAAGGGCTGAGATTCAACGCAAGGGATATCGCTGTCATGAGGGGCTATCTTGAAAAAGCGGCGGTTGTATTGTCATCAATCTGTCCTTCGATAGAATCCGTTTATAATTCAAAACGGAGTAAATACACGCTTATCAGGCCTGACGTATATTCCCAGCGCCCGAAGATACGAATACTTAACATGAGGAATGAACATCAGCCGGCCCCTAATCTTTCAAAGACAGTTATAAATGAAGCGCTGTCGTCTATCAGTAAGAACGAAAAAATAATGTTTGTGATAAACAGGAAAGGCTATTCCATGCTCACATGCAAGGAATGCGGCTGCACCGAGACATGCGGCAAGTGCAGCATTCCGCTTATGTTCTATAAGAATGATAAGTCTCTGAGATGCCACTACTGCGGGGCGATAGCCGGTTCTCCTGAGAAGTGCAGAAGATGCGGAAGCTTTTCTCTTGAACCAGCAGGCTCCGGCATAGAACGGGTGGAAGAAAATATTAAAAAAGTTTTCGATATCGAGCCGCTGAGGATTGACAGCAACATGCTTAAAAGAAAACGCATTCCTGAAGACCTCTCTGATATAACAGAAGGCAAACCCATAATACTCGGGACAAAGCTTCTTACAAAAAGGCTGCACAGTTCAGAAAAATTAGGAATGGCGGCAGTGCTGAATGCTGACAGCTATCTGAATCAGCCTGATTTCCGCTCTGCTGAAAGGACATTTCATGAGATGTACGGCATTACCGACAAGATAAAACCCGGTGGTTCGCTTTTCATTCAGACAAGGATGCCGCAGAATTATATCTTCAGGCATCTTAAAAACTATGACTATGCTTCCTTCTGCGATGAAGAATTAGAAAAGAGAAAAGAAATGTTATATCCTCCGTTTTCAAAGCTGGCATTAATAACTTTTAATGGCAGAGATTGCGATGCACTCAGGACAGAAAAGGCAATCGGGGAGATACTTTCAGGCAATAAGGCTTTAGAGGTTCTTGGCCCTTCAGTCACGCCCACCAAAAAGGGGGGAAAGGAATATTCCCTGCTTTTTAAAGCAGTGTCAAAGAAGAATTTGCATTCTTCTGTAAAGAGATTTCTGGAGCTTCTCGGCAGCTACAAATGTTTGAATGTAAAAATTGCGATTGATCCGTAGTCTGTTTGGGAGTAATTTTAAGTGTATGCTGATTTGTCGCCGATATCGAAATGAATCGGCATGAAGACTTTTCTGAATGTGAAAAATAGAAGCATGAACGCTATCAGAAGAAGGCCGTAGGCCGCTCCTTCAAAACTAATCATCCGCACAGAGAAAAGCAAAAGATATAAAGGCATTATGAGCGCAAGGAGATAGCCTTCCGTTAACTTAAAACAGAATGCCTCTTTTGCAGCGATAAAGCCGAGACAGAGCGACAGCGGGATAAGAAGTAATGGGCCGTATGGTTTGTTGGCGACAACTCCGAGCAGATTCCCTTTCCCCACAATAAGCAGAATTACCAAGGCGGCAACAGATATGTAATAGAGCTTTTTCAATGTTCTTTTGAACTTGCTTACATAAAGGTGGATGAAAAATACGCTCATCCCAACAGATATATAAAGCGAGATGAGCAGGATATTGAATATCGTGATTAATACACGGTTATCCTGATTTTTCATGGAACTGAAGAGCATATACGAGGCGAGTGATATTATTAACGCCGAAAACACTATGCCAATCCTGTAAATCACAACCGTAACCTTGTCTTCTTTTGTCAGCGGCTGGAATATCTGCTGCTCGCCCATGGGACTATATTAACAGAAAAATCTCTGATGTTGTTCAAACAATCCCTTTTACATCCGGTTTTAGCCTGAAATTCTTGCCTCTTCTTATCAAATCGCCTTCCCTTGCTCCGGCGGGCACAGGCATAAAAACAATATTCTCATTTCTCGCAGTTGTAATATCCATGCCATCAGTATCTTTTACTGATTCAAGAACAAACAGTTTCTCTTCAAGTCCCGGCGAAAGATATTCTATAGCATCTCCCTTGTCAAGCCTGTTTCTCAGCTCAACCTTTGCAGTCCTGTTTTTAATCTCAAGGATAATCCCGACAAGCTCGTGGCTCATTCTGTAGCTTTCGCCGTCAAAGTTATAGTCGTTATCAGGCTGCTTGCCGAAGAACATCCCTGTTGTATATCCCCTGCTTGAGAACATTGAAAGCTCTTTTAACCACCTTGGATTAACAGCGTATTTCCCATTTCCGAGGGAATCTATCGCCTCCCTGTAAGTCTTCACAACACCAGCAGCATAATTTATGCCTTTCATCCTTCCTTCAATCTTAAAGCTGTCTATCCCTGCATCGCTCAGAAGGTGCAGATGCTCAATCATGCAGAGGTCTTTTGAGCTCATGATATAAGTCCCCCTGTCATCCTCAAATACGGGAAAGTGCTCTCCCTGCCTTTTTTCTTCCATGAGGGTATAGTTCCACCTGCATGAATTCGTGCATTCACCTCTGTTTGCGCTCCTTGATGTAAGAAAACTGCTTATATAACATCTTCCCGAATATGAAATGCAGATAGAGCCGTGGACAAAGACCTCAAGTTCAAGATCCGTCTTGCAGCGTATCTCCTTAATCTCATCTATAGTGAGTTCTCTTGAAAGCACAAGCCTCTTTGCGCCGAGGGTTTCCCAGAATTTCGCTGACTCGCTGTTTGTGATATTCGCCTGTGTGCTTACATGGATTGCAATCTCAGGGGTGCTTTTTTTGAACATCATGAAAAACCCGGGGTCAGAGAGTATCACTGCGTCAGGCATTGCATCTTTAAGAAACTCTATATATTCTTCCATCCCCTTTAAGTCTGAGTTGTGAGGGAAGATGTTTACTGTGACATAAGCTTTTTTATTTCTGGCGTGTGCATACTTTATTGCTTCTTTCAATTCTTCGGGTTCAAAGTTGCCAGCCTTGCCTCTGAGGCTGAACCTTGAATCGCCGAGATAGACCGCATCAGCTCCATAATGAATGGCTGTTCTGAGTTTCTCAAAATCTCCGGCAGGCGCAAGCAATTCAGATTTTTTCATCCCAAAATTTCCTTTGCTTTTTTTATATCTTTTTTTATCTGCACTTCCAGCGCCCTTGCATTTGGAAATTTCTTTTCATCACGGATGCGCTTTATAAAAAGCACCTTGATTTTTTTGCCTAAAAGATTTCCTGAGAAATTAAAAATATGAACCTCAAGACTTAATTCTGATGCGCCGAATGTCGGGTTCTTGCCGATATTAGCTGCGCCTTTATATATCTTTTTATTATTTAATGACACCGTCACCGCATAAACGCCTTCTTTGGGAGAATAGCCTTTAAATGAAATGTTTGCAGTCGGGGTATGAAGGAGCTTTTTCCCCCTTCCAGCGCCTTTAATGACTGTCCCTTCTATTGAAAAAGGCTTTCCGAGGATTTTTGCAGCCCTGTCAACCTTGCCTTCAAGAATAAGATTTTTAGTTTTCGCCTCTTTTAAGAGTTCTTTGTAAACCGCTGTAACCTGTTTTTTTGTCTTTTCAGGGTTCATGCTGTTATCAATCACAAAATCAGACTTCTTAATCTTTTCTTTTATCGGAAGCTGGCATTTGAGCCTTTCAATTACATTCCTTGGCGGAATGCCGAGCATGGAAAGCCTGTTAATTGCGGTAGTTTCTTTGGCGAATACGGTAATCATCTTATCAAATCTTCCTTCGTATCCCCTCTCAAATATCAAAGGCGCTTCTACGATGAACACCTTGCTTCCATCCTTAGTTTTTTTGAAGAAATCGTCAATCCTTTCAAAGACTAATGGATGAAGAAGGTCTTCAAGCTTAAGCCGCAGTGATTTATTCCTGAAAATCCTTTGAGCGATTTTACTCTTATCGAGATTGCCTTTTTTATCAAATACCCCTGCGCCCAAAAGTGCTTTTATTTTTTTTAGGACTTGTTTTTCCCTGAGAAGCTGTTGCACGACCCAGTCAGCGTCAATCGTAACAGCGCCAAGCTCCCTGAACATAGAAAGCACAGCGCTTTTCCCCATGCCGTAATTCCCTGTCAGCCCAGTGATGAACATAGGATTATTATACATTACGAGGGGAGTGTATCTGTTAGCGCGGGAGTTAAAGGTAACGACAGAATTCTGCGGTGGCTTTAGCCATCAGCAGAAATGATTTGTTAGATAGTTTTAATCATTACTATCTTTCTTTCCTTGATTACATTTATAGCATAGAGTTTGCAAATTATCTATTTTTGATAAACCACCCTTTGCAACAGGGATAATATGATCTATTTCAAGTTTAACGTTTTTATCTTCCTTCGGATTTGCGCCGCATTTGACGCATCTAAAATTATCTCTTTTTAGCACTTTCATGCGAGTTGTCGGAGATATTGGTTCTCGGCTATTTTTATTTTTTCGTCTATATAATTTTTCTTCGGGTAGTTGTCCTTCTTGAACTTGAACTATAAGTTTTGCTAAATACCCTAATCCCCCATACATATTTTGATAACTGTTAACTCTAAACGGGAGTTTGTTTTTGCTTAAATATGTTTCAAGCTGTCTATATGACGGTACAGCGTCGTTTTCTTGCCAACAAAGCTTAAAATGTTTAACCATTTCTTTCAATTCTAATTTACAGCTTCTTTCGGCTCTTATGCCCGCGGCAAGAAGCGCTTTCCCCCATGTGCCGAACCTTGTTCTAATTGTTCCAGAACTTGCAATACGATAAGGCCATTTGTCATATTCACGCAGGCCAAAAGTATCTTTTCCGCAGATTTCATGAAATTTCTTTAGTGACTGAATAATTTCGGGTTTGGAACATTGGGTTTTCTGTCTATCAATTTTGTATTTATAATTTTCCATCATTTTTTATGTAGCATGCATTCTTATAAAACCTTTATCCCCTCTTTTCCTGCTGCGCGGTTGAGTTTGGCGTCTGTGCTTGAAAAATAAACTTCTCCCAGTATCTTGCCTTTCAGGTTGACTGCGGATGCGAGATGAATGGAGTCAAAGCCTCTCAGAAGATATTTCTCCGCAATATCTCCGGCTGACCTTATTATCCCGTCTGTTACTTCAATGATAAAATAACTTTCCCAATCTCTGTTCAGATCCGCTACAATTTTTCTCAGGGCAGTTATTGAGAAGCCGTCATCTCTTTGTTTTCTTGCAAAGGCAGCCCTTGCCTCTGCATATGCAATCTTTGAAGCGGCAATAACAGATGCTTTTTGGGTTACATCCCTGACAATTGCCGAGCCTGCTTCTTCAACATACAGCTTTACCAGAGAACTCGTGTCCAGATAGACGATCATCTTCTGTCTTCAAGGACTATCTCTGAAACGGTTTTTCCCTTAATCCTTACAGGGTTTCTGCTGCCGGAGGGCTTTCCGCCCTTCCACGAAGCAAAGCCCTCATTAACGAGAGACAAGAGATGCGAGTCTTCCTTTGCCCTTTCAACCGGAGTGATTGTTGCTATTACAGTCTCTCTCTCAGTAATCAGGATCTTTTCGCCCTTTTTAACTTCGCGGAGATAGTGGCTCAGCCTGTTTTTAAGTTCCTTTACGCCTGCTGCTATCATGGCTACATTTTATACCGTGGTAGCTACCTTTGTCAAAGGATTTCTGTGACGGCAATCGGTATTCTACAGCTTCATGCTGGTTCGATGCCTATTATGTTATCCTAACATGTGAATTTATCACTCTTTCAAAAACCAAGCAGATACATAGATAACGAGATAAACTCTCTCAGAAAAGAGGCAGAGATTAGAGTCGCCCTATCCTTCCCTGACATCTATGATATCGGGATGTCGCACCTCGGGCTGAGAATCCTCTATAAGATAATCAATGACCTTCCATATGCCTCCGCAGAAAGGGCATTCCATCCGTGGCTTGATATGGAAGAGGAGATGAGGAATAAAGGCATCCTGCTTTCTTCTCTTGAGACAGGCAGGCCGCTGAAGGAGTTTGACATTGTCGGATTCAGCCTTCAGTATGAACTTTCATACACAGCTGTCCTTAATATGCTTCATCTCGGAGGAATCCCGATAAAGAGCGAAGAAAGGGCAAAAGGAAACTGGCCGCTGATAATCGCAGGAGGCCCCTGCACAGTCAACCCCCTTCCGATGTCTCCTTTCATAGATGCATTTTTAATAGGAGACGGCGAAGAAGCGGTGATAGAAATTTTAGAGACATACAGAAGATGGAAAAAAGAAGGGGATGGGAAGAGGGAATCTGTCTTAAAAGCCATTTCACAGATTGAAGGGATGTATGTGCCATTACTTCGTGGCAAGTTAAAAGTTGAAAGTTCAGAGTTGAAAGTTAAAAGAAGATATATTGAATCTCTCGATTCATCTCCATATCCGGAGTCTCCGATTGTCCCATATACAGCCATTGTCCATGACAGAGTGAATGTAGAGGTATCGCGCGGCTGCACGATGGGATGCAGGTTCTGTCAGGCAGGGATGATTTACAGGCCGCTTCGTGAAAGAAGCCCTGAGAATGTCCTGAAAATTGCAGGGAATTCTCTCAGGAACACGGGATACGAAGATGTCTCCTTCACATCTCTGAGCTCAGGAGATTACTCATGCCTTTTGCCTTTGATTAAAGAATTCAACAGCCGGTTTTCTGATAAAAAAGTTTCACTCTCACTGCCTTCGTTAAGGGTTGCCGCTGTTGATAGAGACATCCTTAAAGAGATAAAGAGCGTGAGAAAAACAGGCTTTACAATAGCTCCTGAGGCTGCGACTGAAAGACTGCGTAATGTCATAAACAAAGACTTCACAGGGGAAGATTACGAGAGAAGCCTTAATGCGCTCTTTGAAGAAGGCTGGCAGAACCTCAAGCTGTATTATATGGTAGGGCTTCCTACCGAGACCGATGCGGATATACAGGCAATACCTGAAATGATAATGAGGGCTTTAAGAATCGCAAAATCGCACACAGGAAGGCATGTAAAAATAAATGTGGGCGTCTCTCCATTTGTCCCAAAATCCCATACGCCGTTTCAGTGGCATGGACAGGAGAACATTGAGAGCATAAAGAGGAAGATGAAATATCTGAAAGAGATATTCAGGAAAAAGAGATTTGAGTTTAAGGGGCACAGGGAAGATATGAGTTTTCTTGAGGCGGTTTTTGCGCGGGGAGATGAGAGGCTTGCTCCTTTAATAGAGAAGGCATGGTCTCTGGGATGCAGGCTTGATGCTTGGGGAGAGACATTTGATTTTCAGAAATGGACTCAGGCAATGGAAGAGACAGGCATAAATGCAGCAGCATATGCGGAAAAGACTTACGGGACAGATGAAAGGCTGCCGTGGGACATTATTGATACAGGGGTAAATAAAGACTTCCTCTGCAAGGAATATCAGAGAGCAATTTCTGGAGAAAAAACATCTGACTGCAGGAAGGTTTGTCATGCGTGCGGGCTGAAATGTAAAGAAGTTAAGAGTGAAGACGGTAAATCCATTTTCGTGTCATTGCGAGGCGAAGCCGAAGCAATCTCAGAAGGTGAGATTCCTCGCTTTGCTCGGAATGACAAGCCGGAAATAGTGCGTATTCGCGTAGAATTCTCAAAATCAGGTGTTTTGAAATATCTATCTCATCTCGAACTTGTTACAGCGATATTCCGCGCAATGAGGAGGGCAGAGATACCAATGAGGTATTCGCAGGGATTTCATCCATCACCAAAAGTTGCTTTCGGGCCTGCTCTCGGCGTGGGCATCGCAGGCCTCAGAGAATACTTTGATATGGAGATAACACCGCCGTTTGATATAGAATATTTTATACCGAGGATGAATTCTGTTCTGCCGGAAGGCTTAAAAATAAAGGATGCTGTTTTAATATCTGACAAAGAGCCGTCCCTGAGCAGTTTCATATCACGGTACGAATATGAAATAATCTGTGATGACTCAGCGGTAGTAAGTGTCATTGCGAAGGACAGAGACCTGAAGCAATCCCAAGACGAGATTGCTTCGCTTTCGGCTTGCAATGACAAGCAAAAGGATCAAAATAGCAATAATATTGAAGACATCAAGGTGCTTGATAGAGAAACAGTCAGATTGACTCTTGTTGACGGCAAGGATAAAAAACCAAAGCTCAGCGAGATAATCCCTGAGATATTCGGTGTATCATATAAAGAGCTTGATATAACAAGGGTTGCGATGTACGGCTGGAAGGGCGAATGGTCGCTGCCTCTCGGAATTGAGCCGCAACGACTGGAAAGGAATATAACATGGTTAGCGAAATCCTGATTAATGCAACACATGAAGAAATAAGAGTAGCTCTCCTTGAAGGCGGGCAGGTGGTTGAATTCTATATTGAGAGGAAGCGCGATGCAAGCCTTGTCGGCAATATCTATAAGGGAAAGGTTGTCAAGATACTTCCGGGAATGCAGTCTGCCTTTATTGATATCGGGCTTGAAAGGGCGGCATTTCTTTATGTTGCAGACATAAGGGCTGACATCGAAGAATACGCTCCGTTTCTTGAAGAGGAAGAAAAAGGCGATTCCGTAGAATTTATCTCGCGCAAAGGCAGGTCGGATCTTGCCATAGAAGACCTCCTTCAGCCCGGGCAGGAAATCCTCGTCCATGCCTCAAAAGACCCTATAGGCAGCAAAGGCGCGCGTGTGACATCATACATCACGCTGCCGGGCCGCTATCTGGTGCTTATGCCGAATGTTGAGCATGTAGGCATTTCAAGGAGAATTGCCGATGAGCAGGAGAGGACGCGGTTAAAAACAATCGCAGAAACAATAAAGCCGAAAGGTTATGGGCTTATAATCAGGACTGCCAGCGAAAGATGCAGTGAAGAAGAACTGAAAAAGGATTTGGATTTTCTTATTCTGCTGTGGGAAAACATACAGAGGAAAAAAGAAAAGGTAACAGCGCCTTCTCTGCTTTACAGCGACCTTGATCTGGTATTCAGAAGCGTCAGAGACCTGCTTACGCAGGACGTTGAGAGACTTGTTATTGATTCTGCCGAGGAGTATGAAAGGATAAAGGAATTTGTCAGGACCTATTTCTCAAAGCTCCTTGACAAGATAATTTTCTATGAAGGGCAGGAGCCGGTATTTGATGCATTCGGTGTAGAACTGGATATCTCAAGGGCGCTCGGCAGAAGGGTCTGGCTCAAGTCAGGAGGCTATATCGTGACTGATCAGACAGAGGCGATGACTGTAATAGACGTCAATACAGGGAAGTTTGTCGGCAAGGACGATTTGGAGGACACGATATTAAAGACAAATCTTGAGGCTGTAAAGGAGATCGCATACCAGATAAGGCTGAGGAATCTCGGCGGAATAATAATAGTTGACTTCATTGATATGGAAAAACTGGAAAACAGGGAGAAGGTGTTTAACGCATTTGTTGAGGCGATGAAAAAAGACAGGGCGAAAAACACAATCCTGCATATATCAGAACTCGGGCTTATACAGATGACAAGGAAGCGCGTAAGGGAAAGCCTCGGCAGGACTCTCTGCGAGCCTTGTCCTTACTGTGAGGGAAAGGGGTTTGTGAAATCTCCGCGCACGCTCTGTTATGAAATATTCAGGGATATAAGCAAGCTTGCGATGCATGGTAGCGAAAAGATAATCATTACTGCCCATCCTTCTGTCGCGGAACTCCTGTCTGACGAAGAGAGGCTTGGCATTGAAGATATTGAGAACAAATACGGCATTAAGGTAATTATTAAAGAGAGCAATGTCCTTCATCAGGAGAAGTACGAGATAAATTCGCTGTAACCAAATACAGGAAGGAATCATCTGTTGCCAAACCCCTGCATGAGTTAAAATATCCATTATGTCAAATTCCAAACTTGAAAAATTAAATAACATCCTCAAAGAGATGGAAAGCGCTGTGCTTGCCTATTCAGGGGGTGTTGACAGCACGCTCCTGTTAAAAGCGATTCAGCTTTCAGGCATAAGGGCGCTTGCAGTAATAGCCGTTTCTGAAACCATGCCTGAAAATGATTTGTTATTTTCAAAAAAAATGTGTGAGGAGACAGGCATAAATCAGCTCATTATAAAAACAGAGGAGCTGAACATAGAGAATTTTGCAAAGAATCCTCATGACAGGTGCTTCTATTGCAAAGACGAACTATTCAGTAAGATACGGGAAATAGCAGGTGATGAGGGTTACAGGTTTGTGCTTGATGGAAGCAATCTTGATGATACGGCGGACTGGCGGCCGGGCAGAAAGGCTGCTTTAAACCACAGCGTAAGAAGCCCTTTGATAGAGGCAGGGCTGGACAAAAAAGATATAAGAGAAATATCCCGGAGGCTTAATCTTCCATCATGGGACAGGCCGTCTTCTCCATGCCTTGCATCAAGGTTTCCTTACGGAGAACAGATAACAGCAGAGGCATTACGACAGGTTGCAGAGGCGGAAGGTTTTCTGAGGTCACTGGGGTTTAAAGAATTCAGGGTGAGGCATCATAGTGATATTGCGCGGATTGAGCTTAGAGAAGAAGATATGGCTATGGCGCTTAAACCTGAGACGAGAAAAGCCATCACAGAGAAACTTAAATCCATAGGATATAAATTCGTTGTCATTGACATAGAAGGTTTCAGAAGCGGAAGGATGAACGAAGGGATAGAAAAGAAGCAAAATGAAAAACCTGCCTGATATTAAAGACCTTGAAAAGTGCGTCAGATGCGGAAGCTGTAAGGCATATTGTCCGACCTATGATGAAGACAATACAGAGGCAATGGGAGCCAGGGGCAGGCTCGCTCTTCTGAGAGGGCTTCTGCTTCAGGAGTTAAAACCCACGCCATTGCTCAATGAAAAAATTTTCAGCTGCATCCTCTGTGAGGCATGTTCCGGCCTCTGTCCGAACGGAGTTGATATAACGGAGAACATTTACAGAGGAAGGAATATGCTCAGGCAGGGAGATAAGAGGAGGAAGTATCTAAGACTTCTCGCAAAATTTTTTACCAGTAATCCTGACCTGAGCTACAAAATGCTCCAGATGTTTCAGTATGTATTGTTTCCGTATCTTATGAAAAAAGGGATTATCCCTCCTAACTTTAAGCTTCCTGAAAGTTCTTTCAAAGAAAGGACGCAGGTTTATAAGGTTCAGAAAAGGCGCGGAAGGGTGGCTATATTCACAGGTTGTGCTACCAATTTTTTATATCCTCACCTTGGGCTGTCATTAATAAACATACTCCTTAAGTCAGGTTATGAGGTGATAGTGCCCGGGGGCGAGGTATGCTGCGGAATGCCGCTGAGGGCGCTCGGGCTTGAAGAAGAAGCGCGCGAACTTGCAAAAAGAAATATGCGGATATTCGGAAAGTTAAAGGCAGAAGCGGTACTGAGCCTCTGCCCAACTTGCATTTCAGTGATAAAAAACCAATACCCAAAGATTATTAACGGCGGAATAAGCAATGCAATGGATGTGTCAAGTTTTCTTCTTGAAAGATTAGACTTTGCCCAGCCGTCACTTTTTTCACAGAAGTATGCGACAGTCACATACCATGACCCTTGCCATCTTGCATACGGGCTTGGCGTGAAAGATGAACCAAGGGGGATGCTGAAAAAAATCGGTGCAAACATCATTGAGAAAAAAGAAAATGGCTGCTGCGGTTCAGGAGGGCTTTTCAGCCTCACAAATAAAGATATTTCAGGCAGTCTTCTCAAAAAGCAGGCTGAAAGCTGTTTAAAAACAGGCGCGGCCGCTGTTGTTACAGCGTGTCCTGCCTGCATGATGCAGCTTGGCAGGGCCATTACAGGGATGCCTGTGTTTCATATCATAGAACTTATTGAGGAGGCATACTGTGACAGTGATGGGGTATAATATACGAAAATTTACTAATGAGTGCACAAGTAAAGCCTCACATTTTGTCATTCCCGCGAAAGCGGGAATCCAGAGAAAAGACTGGATTCCGTGTCAAGCACGGAATGACGGAAATGCCTATGTGAAAGTGTCTTTACTTACGGTCTTGTTAGGTAAAAGATAATAGGAGGAACAATGAAATTCTTTATTGACACAGCAAATGTAACCGAGATTAAAAAGGCATGGGAGGTCGGTGTTGTTGACGGCGTTACAACAAATCCGTCCTTAATCTCAAAAGAAGGCAGAGATCCCATCGAACTTCTTAAAGAGATATGCGGCATTGTTGACGGCCCTGTGAGCGCCGAGGTGGTTGGTTTGAAGGCAGAGGAAATGGTAAAAGAGGCAGAATCCCTTGCAAAGATACATAAAAACATAGTCGTAAAAATACCGATGACAGAAGACGGCTTAAGAGCAACAAAAAAACTTTCGGGCATGGGGATAAAGACGAATGTCACGCTCGTATTTTCTCCGAGCCAGGCGCTTCTTGCCGCTAAGGCAGGGGCAACTTATGCAAGCCCTTTTGTAGGAAGGCTTGATGACATAAGCCATTATGGAATGGGCCTTATTCAGGAGATAATGACAATCTATGAAAATTATGCGTTTGATACGCAGGTCATAGTTGCAAGCATAAGGAATCCGCTCCATGTTGTTGAGGCGGCAAAGATGGGAGCGCATGTTGCAACAATTCCGTATTCAGTGATAGCACAGCTTACAAAACATCCCTTAACAGATATTGGGATTGAAAAGTTCTTAAAAGACTGGGAAAAAGTTCCGAAGAAATAACTGAAAAGAAAGTGTTTTTTTGTCATTCCCGCTTGTCGGGAATCGTTCCCCTGTCAGAATCGTAAAGAAAGATTCTGGACAAGCCAGAATGACAGACCAAGGCAACTCGGAATAAAGCGTGACAGCTACCGCTAAAGAAGGAAAAATATACGAGGACATAACAAATCACTCGTGCGGACGGCTGATAGCCGCATACTTCAGCCCTGCGCTAAAATAGCGCCTGTTAAAAAATCCTTGACATCATAAATGCGGCGTATTAATATTAGTGTATGCTAAAATACTTAATCAAAAGAGGCGGTCGTGAAGGAATCGGCGGAATTATTTAAACTACTTTCGGTTGATAAGAGAATAGAAATCGTTGAGCTTTTGAAAAAGAAGCCTATGAGCGTTAACGCTTTGGCTGGGGCGCTGGGGATAACACAATCGGCAGTGTCACAGCATCTGCGCGTGCTTAAAAGCGCGGGGCTTGTAAAGGATGAAAGGCAGGGGTATTGGATATATTATTCTTTAATGCGCGATGCCCTTGAAAAGTGCAGACAGAGGCTTAATCGCATTTGCACATGCAGCTGTTTAGGCGGGCAGGTAAGCATGGAGAGAATAAACAAGAAGATTTCAAAAACAAAATAAGGGAAAATTTTTTACCCTTATTTATAAGTTCATGAGCAATAACTTAATCAGAAAGGAGGTGATTAACCATGGCAAAAGACATCAAAGAAAAGCCTGCTGAAAAGAAGCCCGAAGTGAAGAGTGAGACAAAGAGTTCCTGTGGTTGCGGTTGCATTCCGCCCATGAAGACGAAGTAGTAAATTTTTTGTGAGGACGGATTGAAAAAATCAATTCGCCCTCACTCTTTAAACCCAAACGGAGGACAAAATGAGAGAGATAATATTAGCGGTTTCTTATTGGCTGCATCTCATCGCAACAGTTATATGGATTGGAGGAATTGCTTTCATCCTCTTTATTGCAATACCTTCAGCAAAGCAAGTTTTAGGGGCAGACGCAGGCAAGCTGATGGGTGAAATCTCAAAAAGATTTACTCCCATAGCGAACTACAGCATCATTTTTATAGTTGTCACAGGGGCTGCATTAACAGGTTTTAACAAGCAGTTTTCCGGGATTGGAAATTTTGGAAACAGTTGGTCTTTGACTTTAATCATGAAGCATGTCTTGGTGTTTGTGATGGTTGCTGTCCATTTTTATAGAGGCTTGGTATTAGCTCCTAAAATTGCAAGAACAGAAACCGTCTCCCAAAAAACGTCATTGCAGAAATTGTCCTTGAATTTGGTCAAAGTGAATTTTTGCCTTGGGGTAATGGTTCTGCTGCTCAGCGGCATTATGTCTGTTCTCTTTAGGTATAACACTTAAATTTTAATGATTTTGCCGAATTATTAGCCAATTTTTCCGGGAAATTTTGCTTGAACAGCTGCTTATATTTTGCGAATTCGGTTTTGGACAGCGTGTTATAATATTTTATGCCTATTTATGAATATAAATGCACAAAATGCGAAGAGGATTTTGAAAGGCTTGTGTTTGGAAGCCAGAAGGTCACATGCCCGAAATGCAATTCCTCAGAGATAAAAAAGAAGATGTCCATATTCGGAATGAGCGGAGTTGAAAAGCCGTTCGCAGGCTCATCGTCGGCAAACTGTTCCTCCTGCACCAAAGCAACCTGCACCAGCTGCCATTAAGACTTTCTCTCCCTCACAACCACTGTCCCTGCAACAATATCTCCGAGACGCTGCCACTTGAGTGTGCCTGTCATTGATATTAATCCGACAAGGTAATAAAAGAAATTATCAGCGATACGCAAAATATTGCGCAGAAATCCTGAGAGAAGCCCGCATTTTGTGAAATCATCTTTCAGAACAATAATCCCACAGAGCTTTTTACCAAGAGTTTTTCCGTAAATGCCTTCAAGCAGCCAGTGATAAATAAGATTCCCGAGTATGAGATAGCCGAATGCCAGAAATCCGAGCATAAATAGCTTAAGGGGATGAAACTGAAAGTCTGAGCCAAAGAAATAGAGGCTAAAGAACACAGCAGGAGGAAGCATTATAATTATTGAGTCAAGGGTTTTTGCAAGGAAACGCCTGAAGAGGCTTGCAAACTCATACTGTCTTAAGTCCGTTTCCCATGTCCTGAGCTTAAACCTGTTAATGAACAGTGAAAGAAGATAAACGAATACAAAGAATATAAGATTTCCAAAAATTATCAGCAGGGCAATCTTCCATGCAAACCCTTTTTGCGAGAGGCCGCTTTTAAATTTTACAGGATTAACTGCTTTGTTGTTTTCGATTGCGTAAAGAGTTTCGGAAAAGAAACCGCGCACAAGGAGGAGAGGTTTTCCTTTAAATATTGCAGGAGTCCAGTCAACGAATAAACCGCTGATGCCGAGTTCCCCAGCTTCGTTCCACTTGCTGTTCTCGAATGTTGCCAATGAAATCACCGGCGCCTCAGCGCCCTCGCTGAAAAAATATATTCTTTTATCATCAGCTATTGCTTTTATCCTTCCATGATGTTCAGATGGTTCTGAGACATTCCATGCACTTCCGTCATAAGAGGCAAAATAACAAAGGTTTTTTGATGTCCAGAATAGATAAAGCCTGTCCTCAAACAAAACAAGATTTACCGAGCTTGTGCATATTTCTTTATCTTCTGCATACTTGGCAGGCAGAGGCAGAGGAGATACCGCATCCCCTTTTATCCGGTTTAATATCTTATTATCCTTCTTTCCACTTAACACCCAGATGCCTTCAGCATTTGCTGCTGCCTTCGGATTTTTTCCGACGGCGTCTGTTTTTGTCTCTGTCCACTGAGCGCCGTCAAAAGTCCTGAAAAAACCTTTACCGAAGAAATAGATTTTATTGCCGGATTGAGCATAGGAATAAAAAGGCTTTATTACCTGAATGGCAGAGATGTTATTGTTTTCAAGGATGCCGAGCATGAATTTTTCATCGGGCTGTTTCTTGCTCTCAAATGAGACGCCGCTCAAATCAACTTCTTTTGAAATTACATACAGTTTCTCATTGAGAGGGACAATCTCCCTTGAAAGCGAGGGGAAAGGCATCATGCCGAATAGCAGTCCCGGCTTGAGAAACATGAGGGCAAACATCAGCGCATATATAAAGGCAAAAAGCAGGATACCGATTGCAGCAACGCCGATTGCAAGTTTTACGTTTTTTTTCTTTTCCTTCTCAAGGTCAACCGGCATCTGAGAAGAGTTTATCATAAAAGAAAAGACATCGCTACGGCTTTTTTACTCAGGCTGGCGGAACGGGCTTGCCCTGAGAATGCGGCTTAGTTTCAAAGGGCTCCCTTCAAATATGAATAGTGCAGTGCCGCGCTCCTCTGCTGTCTGCCCTCCTACAACCCATTTCCCGTTCCATGCTATTTTCATGGATACAGATGTTTTCTCTATCTCAACCCATTTGGAAGAAAATGTAAGCTCTGCCTTATCAAAGCTCTTTATTGCGCCGAGAAGCTCTCTGTAGCCTTCTTTTGTTGTGTTCTTTTCAATAACTGCAAGGTCTTTTTTCAGGTAAGCTTCCTTGATTTCTTCTGCTAAGGCGATTGCCTCCTGAGCTATTTTTGATTCGTCGGTAACTTTTTTAACTTCTTTTTTCCCGCAGGATAAAAGTGGAAATACTGCAATTAATAATAAGATTAGCGCCTTTTTCATATTACCTCCGGGTGTTCTCACGGCCTTTTGAAACTAATTGATTTTTCTATTGCCTTTTTAATTCCGTTTCTTAATTCTTCATCATGTATCGGGGATACAGTTTTTTCTATGTAAGAACGGTCGTCCGCTGTGATTGGCTTGTGGAGGATTTCCTCCCCCTTTTTTTCTTTTTCCCATGGCGTGACCTTTCCCAGCCTGAGACGGACTGCTTTTACTCCAAAGCCCTGAAGTTTATCAGCCATTTTATCTTTAAAAAAACTGAGCTGCTGCATCCACATGGGTGAATCTACATTAATGAGCAGTTCTCCCTCTTTCAGCATTGCAGGAAACATGTGAAGAGAGACAGGATTTTCAAAAATATCCGGCCACCCTGTCTTTATGCGCCCCAGTTTTACGGCGTCTTCCAGCTTAAGATTCTTAATAAGGGGAGCAAGCAGAGAATCAGCCCTTTTCACTTTACGAGTCCACGGCTAAACAGCCTTCTTGACTTTACCTGAGCGCAGGCACCGCGTGCAGACATATTCTCTCTTTGTGCCGTGAGATGTTACTATCTTTGCCCTCTGCAGATTCGGAAGTATCTGCCGCTTCGTTCTATTGTTTGCATGGCTTACGTTATTGCCTATTGTCCTTGTCTTTCCACATACAAAACAGCTTGCCAACGTTTTTCCTCCTTTCAAGAGTCATTGCATGAAATTGCTTTAAAAAGGTTTTTTATGATAACATTTTAAGACCAATGTTACAAGCCTGTTATCAAGGGGGCTTAGTCCAGGGGGAAGAGGCAGATAAGCTAAATGTCCAAATTAAGAGTCCATGAACTTGCCAAAAAACTTGGCGTTGACAATAAAGAGATATTAAAAGCGCTTTCAGACCTTGGGGTTAAAGGCAAGACGCATTCCTCAACAATAGAGGTCGAATTTGCTGAAAAAATAGAAAAACTGCTGAAGAAAAAGACAGCGCCGGCAGTTAAACCTAAAAAGACAGTTGCAAAGCCGGAAAAAAAGAAACCTGCCGAAGAAAAAAAACCTGAGGAGAAAAAACCTAAACCGGCAAAGGCTGCGCGGCCTGTAAAGAAACCTGTTGAGCCGGCAGCAGAGCCAAAGGCCAAGCCTGTCGCAGAGGCTAAAAAACCTGTCCAGCCAATAGTCCAGCCGGAGAAGATAAAAGAACCTATAAAGCCGATAGAAGAAAAAAAACAGCCCAAGGAGATAAAACTCCCGGAGGAAAAACCACTGCCTGTTGAGGAAGCGCTGTCTGCAGAGACCGCTGTGCCTCTGCCCGAGGAAGAGGTTGTGCAAAAAGTTCCCGACAGATTCAAGAAAGAACTGGAAACTGAAAAAGAAGAAAAATTCAAGGCAAAACCGCAGATGCAGAGGGCCTTTCAGGCGATAAGAAAAATAGAGACGAAGAAATGGCATGACCCCAAACAGTTTAAAAGGACCGGTAAAGATAGATTCATCCAGAGAGAAGAACAAAAACCGCAGTTACAGCCTGGCATAGCGCGGAAAAAAACATTAAAACTGCGTGAAGGAATGACAGTAAAAGAATTTGCAGAACTCATAAGCATAAAAGTATCCGATGTCATGAAAAAATTTATGGAATTGGGACATATGACTACAATAAATGAGCCTGTGGACATAGACGCTGCCATGCTCATCGCAGAGAGCGTTGGGATAAAGCTTGAAGTAATGGCTGTAGAAGAGGAATTAATTGCAGAAGAGGAAGCAGAGGATTTATCCAGGCTTAGCCTTAGGCCGCCCGTAGTCACGATAATGGGGCATGTGGACCACGGCAAAACCTCTTTGCTTGATGCGATAAGAGAGACAAAGGTTACAGAAACAGAGGCAGGCGGAATAACACAGCATATCGGAGCATACAAAGTTAAGCTTAAAGGAAAAGATATAGTATTTATTGATACACCCGGACATGAGGCGTTCACTGCCTTACGGGCCAGGGGTGCAAAGGTTACGGACGTAGTTGTGCTTGTTGTCGGCGCGGATGACGGAGTAATGCCGCAGACCATTGAGGCGATAGACCACGCAAGGGCTGCAAACGTACCTATTCTCGTAGCGATAAATAAAATAGATAAACCGGAGGCAAATCTCCAGAAGGTTAGAACCGAACTTGCAGAGCGCGGAATACTCTCCGAAGAATGGGGAGGCCAGAACATATTTGTTGAGGTATCTGCCAAGAAGCGCATTGGCATTGAACATCTCCTTGAGATGATACTGCTTCAGGCAGAGGTAATGGAGCTCAGGGCAAACTCTGACAAATTGGCGAAGGGGACAATCATAGAGGCAAAACTTGATAGAGGAAGAGGCCCTGTTGCGACCGTGCTTGTTCAGGCAGGCACCCTTAAGATTGGAGATATTTTCCTTGCAGGCACAAGCGTGGGAAGAGTAAGGGCTTTGATAGATGACATAGGAAAACGCATTCAAACCGCAGGCCCTTCAACACCTGTTGAGGTCATAGGCTTTCCTGAGGTTCCTACAGCAGGAGCTGTATTTACTGCAGTGGAAGATGAAAAGCGTGCAAGGCAGATTGCGCTTACACGGCTGCAGAAGGAAAGACAGGCAGAAATGGCAAAGAGAAGAAAGCTTACACTGGATGATCTCTATGCGAAGATAAAAGAAGGAGAAGTTAAAGATCTTAATATGATAATAAAGGGGGATGTTCAGGGCTCTGTGGAAGCCACACGTGACGCCCTGGAGCGCATCACTCATCCGCAGGTTAAGGTTAAGGTCATACATACGGCAGTGGGCGGGATTAATGAATCAGATGTTATGCTGGCTGCGGCCTCAAATGCCATTATAATAGGGTTCAATGTAAGGCCTGAAATAAAGGCATCTCAGACAGCAGAGAAGGAAGGCGTTGACATAAGGCTTTACAATATCATCTATGAAGCCATAGAAGATGTGAAAAAAGCGCTTGAAGGACTGCTTGAGCCCACTCTCAAGGAAAAGATTCTCGGCAGGGCAGAGGTGAGGCAGACATTCCAAGTATCAAGAATCGGGACAATAGCAGGCTGTTATGTTATTGACGGCGCTGTCAGCCGTGCAAGCGACGGGGTCAGGATTATCAGAGACAATATCGTTGTTTATGAAGGCAAGCTCTCATCCTTAAAAAGATTCAAGGATGACGTCAGGGAAGTCCAGACAGGATATGAATGCGGCATCACAATAGAGAATTACAATGACATGAAGGTTGGAGACATCATTGAAAATTATGTCATTGAGAAGGTAGCAGGGAAACTGTAAAAACAAGTTAGAAGTTAAGAGTTGAGAATTAAAAATTAAGGAAAATTTTACAACTCTTGTCCGTATAACTTTCAACTTTTAACTTTTAATTTCTAACTTTAAGACTATGCTTCCATACAAACGCTCACAGAGAGTCAGCGATCTTATCAGAGAAGAAATCGCTGATATCATAATGAATAAAGTGAAAGACCCCAGGCTGGGTTTTGTCACAGTCACGGGAGCAAAGATAACAGAAGACCTGAAAATAGCGACAATTTATCTAAGTATCCTGAAGGAAGAGGAAAAAGAAACAACTCTGGAGATGCTTAATTCAGCAAAAGGTTTTATCCGCGCAGAGCTGGCAAAAAGGCTCAAGATGAAGTTTATCCCTTCGCTTATATTCAGAATAGACGAATCCCTTGAATACGGGGTCAGGATTGAAAAACTTCTGAGGGAGATAAAAAAGGAGGATTAAACCATAAAGATGTCTCGTCCTAATAAAATGATCCCTCCGAAAGAACTGCTCCATTTTTTAAAGAAAGAAAATAATTTTGTAATCGCAGCGCACATAAGCCCTGACGGCGATGCGCTTGGTTCTTCCATTGCGCTTTCAATGGCGCTTGAATCCCTCGGAAAAAAAACAATAGTCTATGACAAAGATACGGTGCCTGAATTTTATAAATTTCTTCCCGGTCATGAGAAATTCACAAGCTCACTCTCAACTTTTAACTCTCAACTTTTAACTCTGATTTTAATTGACTGCAATGATGCTGAGCGCGCAGGGATAGGAAAGCTGCAATTTACTTCCTCGGCAGTCATAGACCACCACGAAACAGCAAGGGACTTCGGCGATATAAAGTGGATAGACCCAAAGTCGCCTGCAACCGGGCTGATGATTTTTTATTTGATAAAAGAATTGGGCGTAACTGTAACAAAAGAGATTGCCGCAAACCTTTATACTGCCATTGCTATTGATACAGGCACTTTCAGGTACAGCAATACTACGCCTGCTGTTTTGCGGGTGTCGGCAGAACTGATTGAAGCCGGAGCAGACCCGTCATATATCGCTGAAAACATCTATGAGACATGGACAGACAGCAGGTTCAGGCTTCTCCTTAAGGTTCTTAACACGCTGGAGATATACAATGATATTGCAATCACTCATGTTACGCTTGAGATGTTCAGGGAAACAGGCGCTGCAATCTCAGATACGGAAACTTTTCCGGGATTTCCAAGGAAGCTGAGGTCCATAAAAATTTCCGCCCTTTTCAGGGAGATAGAGAATAACCACTATAAGATAAGCCTCCGCTCAAAAGGAAGGGATGTAAATGTCGCAAAAATAGCCGAGATGTTCGGGGGAGGCGGCCACAGCAATGCAGCTGGATACAGGATACGCGCAGACTTTAAGGCGGCAAAAGAGGCGCTTTTGAAGGTAGTAAAAGAGGTTGTATAGGATAGAGACAGATACCCAACCCCTCTCGCTTTCTGCATAGAATTTTTGACAAATCTAAGGCTTGTCTTTGCTGTCATTGCGAGAACCCGAAGGGTTCGTGGCAATCTTTCTGCAAAAGCTTGAGATTGCTTCGTTTCACTCGCAATGACAATTTCTAAATCGGGATTTGGGTCAAAGTTAAATGTTGCCTATCCCTGAATCTTAGCGTAAAATATTTTTGTGAAGATAGAATTGTTAAGGAATATAGGCAGGCAGCTTCTGAAAGAAATTCCCCTGTTAAAACAAAAACCCCTTACGCAGACAGCCCTCGGAGTCGGCGCCTCAGGAGATAAGACTTTCCCGATAGATAAAAGGGCTGAGGATATTATCATCTCAGGGCTTGAGGCATCAGGAGAGCCTTTAACCCTTGTCTCAGAGGAAGCAGGCATCCGTGAGATAAAAGGCGGCGGCAGGAAAGTATTGATAGACCCTATTGACGGCAGCAAGAATGCAATAGCGGGAATCCCGTTTTATTGCACATCTATTGCAGTTGCCGGCGGCAGCACAATCGGTGACATTGAGCTTTCATACATTGTGAACCTTATCAATGGAGATGAGTTCTGGGCGGAGAAAAATAAAGGCGCTTTTTTGAATGGCGAAAGGATTTCAACACAGAAAGACAGAGAGATGTACCTTGTCGCATACGAGGCGCAGTCTCCGGCAAGGGATATACAGGGGATAATGCCACTGCTCTCAAAGTCAAGGAAAACCCGGTGCCTTGGAGCAACAGCTCTGGACCTTGCATATCTTGCCAGCGGTTCAATCAGTATATTTGCGAACCCTTCGTTTTCACGGAGCTTTGATTTCGGAGGAGGCTGGCTGTTGGTCAAAGAGGCTGGCGGAATATTTACGGATATAAAAGGCAATCCCATTGAGACAGCGGAAATTAGTCTTAAAAAAAGTACATCTCTGCTTGCATCAGGAAACGAAGAACTGCACAAGGAGGCATTGAGGTTATTAGCGCAATGAGAAATCTGCCGATAGACTGGATTGGTTTTCGCTTTTTGCAGAGATTTTTCTGTCGTTCTAAGGCTAATTCCGCTACAGCCGCAAAACTCGTTCCGAAAGCTTTCGGAACTCAAACAGTTGCGGCTGTTAACGCTCCATTAGCCAAGAACGTCAACGAAAAATCTCTAATGCCGCTCAAACCAACCCAGTCTATCGTTTGTGTAGCGTTCTTTTTATTATTCCCTGCGTTGCTTTGCGCTAATGAAGGCATAATTGAAAAGGATATAACTTATACTGTTGTAAAAGGCGATTATGGAGGGGTGATTGAAGGCAAACTCGGGCTTGAGTGGAGCCACATTGCCTCAAGCAATCAAATCAAATACGATGCTCCGCTTGAAGTGGGGCAGAAATTAAATATAAAGTTCAGGCGGATTATTCCGCCCCGTATTGACAATGGCATAATCATAAATATACCCGACAGAACGCTTTACAGATTTTCTGAAGGAAAGCTTAAGGATTATTATTTCATTGCGGCAGGCAAACCCACCTGGCAGACGCCGCTCGGCGAATTTACCATAAAGAGCAAGGCAAAAGATCCGACATGGTATGTTCCTCCGTCCATCCAGAAGGAGATGGAAGATAATGGGCAGGATGTTATTGTAGAGATACCGCCGGGCCCTGAAAATCCCATCGGGAAATACTGGCTTCAGCTTTCGCTTGAAGGCATAGGGCTTCACGGAACAAACTCACCCCATAGCATTTACAAATTCAGGAGTCACGGCTGTATGAGGCTCAGGCCCGAGGTCGCAGAGTTCTTGTTTAATGATGTAATTGCCGGCACAAAAGGGATAGTCATGTATGAGACTGTAAAGGCGGCAAAGACCTCTGACAACAGGATTGTGATTGAGGTTTATAAAGATTTTTATAAAAGGCGTGTAAATTATGATGAAAAAATAAAGGAAAAGCTTAAAGAACTCAATGCGCTTGAAAAGGTTGACTGGAATAAAATCAAAGAGGCGATAGAGAAAAAAGACGGGCTTGTATGGGATGTGAGTTTATGAGCAGCCTATATATCAATTTCTATCACCTTCTCCTTTGACTTCTCGCCCCTGAGTATCTTCACGCTGCTTTTTCTTACCTTAAAATGTTCTGCCATGACTTCAGCCACAACCTTATTTGCCTTTCCGTCAACAGGAGGGGCGTTTACATAGACCTTCAGCGTTCCCTCTCCTTCAACAACCGCGTTTCTCTTTGCATTTGTGATTACCTTTATCTTCAGTTTTTTCATCGGGAATCCTTATCTTTGTCATATTACCACATAATACGTAATGCCCTCAAAGGCTGCACACTGATTTTCTTGCTTTTTTATCTTTCTTAATGCGTTGTCTTGTGCTATATTGTTTTAAATTGTCGGAAAAAGCGAAGGGTCGGATATTGATTGTTACAGCTCAAAATTATTAAGGACATAAAATGAACAAGGAAGGACATAAATTGAACGAGAAAATTTATACTATTCTTGACGATATGCGTCTCTGTGTTGGTAAAGATAAAATTCCTATTGCCGATTGTGATAAACAAATTTACCTCTCAATCAAATCTTCCGAGCTTCTTGTTCTTCTTGCGGAAGAAAATGAAAAGTCCGCCAAAAAAATCGAAAAACTGACAAAGACACTTACTACCCTTACTTGGGTTATAGTTGCCCTTACAGCATTCTTGGTTTTGTCGGTCTTTTTTGAATTACCTAAGAAGACTATACAGGTCACTCAAAATCCAAGCCTCCGCGCAGAACAGACAAAGAAATCCGGCAACAACACCAAAATACAAGCACTTTCCGAAAATAGTCAGAGCGTTCCAAATGTCAGCAAATGAATTCATAAATAAAACCTCAACTGTAACAAATTACTCAACCAGACGGGCAGAAGAAATAAATAGGGACACATAAGAAATAAATAGGTAAGAAATAAATAGAGGAAGAAATCACATAATAAATAGGGACACATCACATTTTCTTGACGATGCTAATTGCCCCTGCGCCTTAGTGCCCTCGTTTCTAAAAATTTGGTTATGCGGTTTGTTGCCAAAATGCACACATTGTGCTAATCTATTAATGGATGAAGCATATAAATTGGAATACCGAAAAGAGCCTGAAACTTAAAGAATTAAGGGGGATTTGCTTTGAGGATGTAGTTTATTATATTGAGAAAGGCGACATTTTGGATGATTACCTACACCCAAACCAGAAAAGGTATCCAGAGCAACGGATAATGGTAATCGGGATAAATAATCGTGCATACCTTATTCCTTATATCGAAGATGCAGAAGAAATATTTTTGAAAACCATTATCCCCAGTAGAAAGGCGACAGACATTTATTTTGGAGGTGAAAATGAAAGCTAAATTAACCAAAGAAGAACAGGAGATATTGGACAGTTTTGAAAAAGGCGAATGGGTTCCGGTCAAGAATCTTGCAAAAAGAAAAGCCGAACTGATGAGCTATGCAAGAAATACTTTAAAGAAAGATAAAAGACTAAACATAAGAATTTCCGAAAAAGACCTGAATGAACTGCAAAAAAAGGCAATAAGCGAAGGACTGCCTTATCAGACGTATGTTTCAAGCATAATTCATAAATTTGTCAGCGGCAGACTAAGAGAGGCAAAGAATTAAGCCTATCCATAGAAAGCAGCCTACTGTATGCACACGCTTCTGACCTGCTTATAGGTTGTGAGGCCGGAAAATACCTTTGATATACCGTCCTGATAAAGGGTTCTCATGCCGTCTTTAATTGCCTGCTGCCGTATCTCTTCCACAGTGCCTCGCTTTGCAATAACCCTCTTTATATCTTTTGTTCCTATTAACAATTCGTATACGCCGGCTCTGCCTTTATAACCTGAGTGGTTGCACTCATCGCAGCCCTTTGGCTTATAAAGAGCAAGCTTATCATCATATGCTATTCCAAGTTGAGGGAACTGCTCGCCGTAAGATTTTGACAGAGATTCAAACTCTTCCCTCTCAGGGTGATAAAGTTCTTTGCATTTCTTGCACAGGGTTCGTACAAGCCGCTGTGCCAGTATGCCTAAAATAGAATCCGCAAAGTTAAGGGGGTCTATGCCCATATCAATAAGACGAGTAATTGTTTCAGGCGCGCTGTTGGTGTGAAGCGTGGAAAGGACCAGATGCCCTGTAAGTGACGCCTCTATGCCGATATGCGCTGTCTCGCGGTCTCTCATCTCGCCGACCATAATCACATCAGGATTAGCCCTTAAAAAGGAGCGCATCGCCCTTGCAAAATCAAATTCTATCTTGGGCTTTACCTCAACCTGACGGAGACCTTCCTGCGTTATTTCAACAGGGTCTTCAGCAGTCCATATCTTTTTCTCAGGCGTGTTTATATAGGCCAGGGCTGCATGAAGAGTTGTAGTCTTTCCTGAACCTGTGGGGCCTACAGCAAGAATGATGCCGTAGGGACGGCTGATTATTTCTTTTAAGTTCGTATAGTCTGACTCTGAAAGGTACAAAGCCTCCAACGGCATCGCCTCAGCTGAGGCAAGAATCCTCAGAACCACATCTTCTCCTGCTACCGTAGGCAGTGTAGCCACGCGCAGTTCAACAGGCTTGTTCTTGTAAATGAATTTAATCTTGCCGTCCTGAGGCAGTCTTCTTTCCGCGATATCAAGGCTCGCCATTATCTTTATCCTTGACACAACAGGACTGGAATAGGTTAGAGGTATCTCAAGATGTCTCATGCATACCCCGTCCACTCTGTAGCGGACAAAGGTTTTCTTTGCGATCTTGCTCGGCTCGATATGAATGTCCGAAGCCCCTTTCTCGTAGGCGTCAATAATTATCTGGTTCACAAGGCGCACTATGGTATTGGACTGTTCGTCGTACTCCGATTCTATAGCAACTATTTCATCCTCATCCTCTTTTTTGACGTCTATCTCTGCGAGGATGTCTGACATTGAACCCGCGGCGCCGAAGTCAAATTCAGGAGCTTCAAGGAATTTAATTATGTCATCCCTTAAAGCAACCTGAAATTCATACTCATTTGCCTTGATAAGGTTTTTTACATCAAGCGCCTTGGCGTCTCTTGGATTATCTATCAGGATGACTGCTTTCCTGTCCGAGAGCGATAAAGGAACCCAGTAGGATTTTTTAAGATAGGCGACATTAAGGCCCTTAAGCAATTCTCTCTGAATAAATACGCTGGGGCTGTATTCAATAAATTTGCATTTGTAGTACATGCCGAGGGACATTCCTATGTCTGATTTTTTGACCTTATAATTTTCCATAAGGACTGTTTCAATGTCTTTTTTCTGCTCCCGCGCAAGCGCAGTAGCTGCTTTCAGCTCTTCATCTGTAATAATATTGTGGCTTATCAGGTAGTCAAAGCGTGTGTGAAGCATCTTTGACTGATTCCTGAAGGCAATGCCGAGCACGCGCGCCATTTCCTCAACGCTCTTTTCGTCAACTTTAGTAAATCTCGGCTGGCTCTTTTTGTTAATTAACTGTATGACGCCAAGGATTTTATTTTCAAAGAGTATCGGAGCAGTAAGAATCTGTTTTGTGCTGTAGCCTGTTTTCTGGTCCCAGCTGCTGTCAAATTTCAGGTTCGGGTCTATGGCAAATAGTTCTTTTGTGTCATGTACGTCTCCGATATTTACCATTTTTAAGTCATGCGCTGTGTATCCTGCAATACTGGCATGAGATATGGGAAGCAGTATTTCCTTGATGGCAGAACCTACGAGGTACTTTGAGACAAGCTGCCGCTTTACGGGGTCTATGAGGTATATGGTAACTCCTTCGGCGTCAAATAGGCCTAAGATGTCATTTTTAAGCTGGAACAGAATCTCGTTAACATTGTTGGCAGCGTGTATCCTGTTCGTTACAAATTTCAGCTTTTCAGTGAACTGGAGCTGTTTCTCCAGTATCTGAATCTTATATGTCTCGCCGGTTTTTTCAGCAGCCATGTTGCCTCCTGCCTTATTATCATATCTCTATTACAGGATAGTTTCAACCGTAATTTATGGGGTTCCCTATTGCCAAATCCTTTGCCTGACTTTAAAATGTCTTATGCCTGATATAAAGGTTCTTCCTGTTGACTTAAGAAATAAAATCGCTGCCGGAGAGGTTGTTGAACGGCCTGCCTCTGTTGTGAAGGAACTCATAGAAAACGCAATTGACGCTAAAAGCACAGAGATAAATATAGAAGCGCTTTACGGAGGCAAGAGGCTAATCAGGGTTTTGGACAACGGCACAGGCATGGATGAAGAAGACGCGCGTTTGTGTTTTGAGCGCCATGCCACAAGCAAGATCAGCAGTGATGCGGATCTGTTCAATATTACGACAATGGGGTTTCGCGGAGAAGCGCTTCCTTCAATAGCTTCCGTTGCAGGGATAAAACTTATTACAGGCTTAAAAGGCGCTGATTCCGGAATATCAGTAGAAATCGCCGGAGGAGAAATAAAAGAGATAAAAGCATCCCCTTTTTCAGGCACGTCTGTTGAGGTGAAGGATTTATTCTTCAACACGCCTGCGAGAAAAAAATTCCTGAAGACAAACAGCACAGAGCTTTTTCATATCATTGATACTGTAACAAAGGAAGCCCTCTCGCATTATGAGATTGGATTCAGGCTTTTGACTGAAAATCAGGAAACCATGATTTTCCCAAAGGCGTCAGGACTCAGGGAAAGGCTGATGCAGGTATACGGCGATGAATTTGTAAACGGGCTGATAGAGGTTCATAAAGAAGAGGGCAAGGGGCTTATAAAAATAAGCGCCTTTGTCTCTGACATAGGGAATTTCAGGAACAGCAAGGCGCATCAATTCATATTCATAAATAAGCGGCCGATAAAAGATGCTTCGCTTTCCCACGCGGTATACAGCGCTTACGAAGGAATACTTCCAAAAGATAAGCACCCGGTATTTTTTCTCTTCCTGGAGCTTGACCCCCGGAAAATTGATTTTAATGTCCATCCAACAAAGAGAGAGGTCAGGTTTGAAGACAAAGAGTCTGTTTACCGGTTTGTGAATACAGGCATACGCGATGCCGTAAAAGGCGATAGGGCAGGGCATGTAAAACCATTTACAGAATCCCCATCAATGCAGTATGACTCTGCAAATTATGAAGGAACAGGTGAGGCACTGCCTTCTCATGTCTCGGAGAATCTCGAACTGCCGTATAAACCGTCGCTGCCATTTGTATATCTCGGCGATACATTCATCGCTGTTTCAGGAAGAGGAGGGCTGAGCCTTATAGACCATCACGCAGCCCATGAAAGAATACTTTACGAAAAATTTCTTAAAAAAATAAAGCTGGACTCGCATCAGATGCTTTTCCCAAGACAGGTAAATCTTTCGCATAAGGAATACATGGTTATACTTGAAAACAAAACTCTCCTATATGAGCTTGGCATTGAGATTGATGACTTCGGACATGACGCGATAATTATCCGTTCGCTTCCTGACGCGCTTGCCGGGGGTGACCTGAGAGGAATACTCTCAGATGCCGCATCAGCAATCATAGAAGGAGACAGGCCTGACAGAACTGCAAAGGAAGAGATTGCAGCAAGGATTGCCTGCCACAAATCTGTTCGCGGGAAAGAGATACTGAACCAGTCAGAGGTCTCGCAGCTTCTTTCTGACCTTGAAAACACAGAGCATCCTGACCAATGCCCTCACGGCAGGCCGACACGGATTTTCTTTTCACTGGATGATTTAAAGAGGATGTTTAAGAGGAAATAGTGCACAAAGGCTATCTTATCCTTATCCTCCATGCCCACTTGCCTTATATCAGGCACCCCGAACACGAATACTTTCTTGAAGAAAACTGGCTTTACGAGGCAATCACAGAGAGCTACATACCGCTGATTGATGTATTTGACAGGCTTCTGAACGACAATATTGATTTCAGAATTACGCTCTCTCTGAGCCCGGCGCTTGTTGAGATGTTCAATGATTCTCTTTTAAGAGAAAGGTATCTGAAATATATAAACAATCTTATCGAGCTTTCAGAAAAAGAGCTTCTCAGAAACAGAGGTGATATATCGTTTGAGCCTCTTGCAAGGATGTATAACAACAGATTCAAGAGAGTCAAGTTTCTGTATGAAGAATCCTGTAAGAAAGACCTGACCGCTGCCTTTAGAAGATTGGGGGAAACAGGAAAGGTTGAGATTATAACCACTGCTGCCACTCACTCATATTTGCCTGTCCTGAGTATGTATCCTCAGGCAGTAAGGGCTCAGATAATGGTTGCAAAGACACATCACATAAAAAACTTTGGGAAAGCGCCTGCCGGGATATGGCTGCCTGAATGCGGCTATTACAATGGGGCAGACAGAGTGTTGGCAGAAGCAGGCATAAAATTCTTTTTTATGGATACACATGGGATACTGAACGGAACGCCCACGCCGAGATACGGCGCATACAAGCCTGTAGCCTGCCCTTCAGGAGTTATTGCATTCGGAAGGGATATTGAGTCATCAAAACAGGTTTGGAGCTCGATAGAAGGCTATCCCGGAGATTTTGCTTACAGGGATTTTTACAGGGATGCCGGATTTGACCTGCCGATGGATTATGTCAGACCGCACATACATCCTGACGGCATAAGAACATATACAGGCATAAAATACTACCGTATCACAGGCAAGACAGAGGATAAGATGCCTTATGTAAGAGAACAGGCATTGGCTAAAGCAGAAGAGCACGCTGAAAACTTTATGCTCAGCAAAAAATGCCAGATAGAGTTTCTGTACAACAATGTGGGGTTTAAGCCTGCGATAACAGCTCCGTATGATGCCGAACTTTTCGGACACTGGTGGTTTGAAGGGCCGGACTGGCTTGATTTCCTTATGAGAAAAGTCGAACAAACGCGTGCACAGGATGTTTTCAGGACAATCACGCCGTCAGAATATTTAAGCGAACCCCGCACGAGCCGTTGGCTCACAAAGGGGCATGAAAATAGTCATTCAAACGATAACAACAATGTCATTCCCCGACTTGATCGGGGAATCCAGACGCGGGCCCCGCGAAAGCGGGGAACTCTGAAGAAGAACTGGATTCCGCATCAAGTGCGGAATGACAAATTAAATGCATTTTCGGAGCAAAATCATGAATTCCAATACATAACACCTTCAATGTCAAGCTGGGGTTATAAAGGGTATAACGAGGTGTGGCTTAACAGTTCAAACAGCTGGATTTACAGGCATCTGCACAGGGCAGTCGAAAAAATGACAGAGCTTGCAAATATGTTCCCGCGTGCTGATGGTTTGCTGAAGAGGGCGCTTAATCAGGCTGCAAGAGAAATTCTTCTGTCACAGCATAGTGACTGGGCCTTTATAATAAAAACAGGGGCCGCAGCCGAGTACGCTTCAAGCAGGCTCGCTGAGCATATAGAGAGATTTAACGGTCTATACGCGGCAATCAGGAAAGGCGATATAAACGAGGCGTGGCTGCTTGAGATTGAGAATAAAGACAAACTATTTCCGGAGATAGATTATCGCGTCTATTCAGACAGTGAAAGAAGGTTGTCAAAAGGATAAGCCTTAAGATATGACAGGAACTCATCCACTGCATGGGATGATATCGCCTTTTTCTGTAATATCAGGGAAAAATCCCTCAGCATTTTCTCTTCTTTAAAGCTCAAAGGCTTTAAAGTCCCGTATTTGATTTCTTTTCTTACAGCCCATCTTGACACAATGGCGATGCCAATGCCATTTTCAACCGATTCCTTTATTGCCTCTGTGCTCCCCAAAACCATAGAAATCATCATATTCTGAGGAGTGATGCTGTATTTGCCGAGGTATTTTTCTATTACCTGTCTTGTGCCTGACCCTTCCTCTCTGAATATGAAAGGTTCTTTCGTAATTTCAAAGATAGAGACATTTCTCTTTTTTGCCAATGGATGAAGCGGAGGCACGATCAGCGCAAGCTCATCTGCGACAAGTTTATCAACAACCATCTTCTGCCTTGCGACATCTCCCTCTACAAGCCCGATATCAATATTGCCGGCGTTCAAGAGCTCCACCACCCGCTTTGTGTTGCCGACAAGGAGGTGAATTTTTATTTTCGGGTGTGTCTTTCTGAAGGCTGCGATGACTCCGGGCAGGAGGTAGTTTCCTATGGTTGAACTTGCGCCGACACTTATGCTGCCTTTTACAAAACCTATTATTTCTCCGATGTTCTTTTCAGCAGCAGCATAAAGATTAAGTATCTCCTTTGCATATCTGTAGAGCATCTCCCCTGCAGGTGTGAGGGTGACTGTATTGCTGGCCCTGTCAAAGAGTTTTGTCTCATATGTCTCCTCAATTGCCTGGACTAAAAGGCTGACGGCAGGCTGCGTAAGATGTATTATCTCAGATGCCTTAGAAAAACTCTTTGTCTCCGCAACTGTGCAGAAAACCTTTAGCTTATGGTCTTCCATTCCCATAACTTTTGTTAATTATAAAATAAAACAAAAAAATAATTCAATGAGAGGTTTTGGCTGCTGCTTTTTTCGCAAGGGAATCTGCTCTTTTGTTCTGTTCTCTGGGGATATGACTGATGGTGTAAGCCTTAAAAGACTTCAGGTGCGAGAGCGCCTCCTGATACAGCGCTTTCAGATTTTCACTTTTCACCTTATAACTTCCTTGAATCTGTTTCACGATAAGCTCAGAATCAAGAAATATCTTCAGGCTTTCAGCCTTCAGCGCTTTTGCTCTGGAAAGCCCCTTTATAAGGGCCGTGTATTCTGCGATGTTGTTTGTTGCTGTTCCGATGTGTTCCGATATCTCGTATGTCTTGCCTTCCAGGAGAAGGACTGCGCCAATGCCTGATTCCCCGGGATTCCCGCTGGACGCCCCGTCACAGTACAAAACACCTTCTTTCATTCGCCTCTTTCTTTCCAGTAAAGGATTCTGTCGCACAGCTGGCACTGAATGGTCTCTGTATTTTTTCTTAGCTCAACAAACATCTGCGGCGGTATGTTCATATTACAGCCCTGACATATCTCATCCCTTGCCTCTACGACCGCAAGCCCATTGCATTTTTCAAGCAAGGCCATATAATTACTGTACTCATCAGGGTCAAGCTTATCGGCTATTGCTATGCGCCTGGCCTTGAGTTCTCCCAGTTCCTTTTCTGCTTCTGCTATCTCTTTCTCAACCTCTTTTCTGAATGCCTCTACCTTATCTTTTTCGGTTTTCATTTTAAGCTCTTCAGCTTTTACCTCTTTGGCTGCAGCCTCAATTGCTTCCATGGCGGAGAGTATCTCATCCTCTATTGCATACCGCTCTTTCTCTATGGTTTCAATCTCTTTAAGATGCGCCTGATATTCCTTGTTGGTTTTTATATTTAAAGCGTGGGCCTTTGTTTTCTTTATCCTCTCATTTATATCCTCAATTCCCCTCTCCTTGTCCTTTTTTTTCTTCTCAAGAAGTTCGCATTTCTGTTTTTCTTTTTCATAGAGAGACTGGAGTTCTTTAAATAATTTCTCAGCTGATGAGAGCTTGGAAGGCAGCGAATCAATAACAGCCTTTTTTCTTATGATAGTGGAATCCTCTTCTTGAAGTTCGATAAGTAGTCTTATATTTTCCTGCACGCACCCTCCACACAAAAAGTTAAGAGTTGAGGGTTAGGAGTTAAGAAAAATTAACTTTCAACTTCTAACTTTTCACTCTTAACTCTTAACTCTGATTTCGCAAAGCGAAATCAGTTGGTGGGCCCACCAGGACTCGAACCTGGGACCAACCGGTTATGAGCCGGTAGCTCTACCAGCTGAGCTATGGGCCCTGCAAGTAGTAATTGTAAATTTTAAGGGGCATTTTGGTCAAGTGCGGATTGTCACAGGTTTTGTTTGACATCACTCTTTTGTTTCTTATATGCTATTAAACAACAAAACAGATATGAAATTCTTTCCTAAAGAAATAGACTTTTTCGAGATATTTGACAGGGCTGCATTAAATGTCACGAAAGCAGCTACCCTCCTTGTTTCTCTCATGGAAAACTTTGACAATGTCGATGCGAGGGCCAAGGAGATATATGAGGTTGAGCAGGACGGCGATATGCTGACCCACGATATAATGAAAAAGCTCAACAAGACCTTTATTACTCCCATAGACAGAGAAGATTTACATGCCCTTGCCTCAAGCCTGGATGATGTCCTTGATCTGATATGGGCTTCTGTTGACAGGCTGTCTGTTTTCAAGATAACCGAACCGACAAAAGAGGCTGTTGCAATGTCTAAAGACCTTCTTACAACCGCCGAAGTCATTCATAAGGCAATAAAGAAATTAAAAGAAAAGGATTATTCTTATGTCCAGGAATATTGTATTGAGATAAACAGGCTGGAAAACAGGATTGACAGGGATTTCAGGGACGCGCTCGGAGCGCTGTTTAACGACGTGAAAGACCCTATCCTTATAATAAAGTGGAAGGAAATATACGAACATCTCGAAGACGCATCTGACAAGTGCGAGGATGTTGCCAATGTCCTTGAGTCTATAGTCCTGAAGTATGCATGATACGTTTTTTCTTCTCATATGTGTAATAGTCCTTGCGACAGTCTTTGATTTTATAAACGGTTTCCATGACACGGCAAATGCGATAGCCACATCAGTTTCAACAAGAGTTCTTTCTCCTAAAGTTGCCGTTGCCATGGCAGCGGTGTTAAACATGGTTGGGGCGCTGTCAGGAACTGCTGTTGCCAAAACAGTAGGAGTAGGGCTTATAGAGACTGCAAGCGTCACGCAAGTGACAGTTATATCCGCGCTTCTGGCAGCCATAATATGGGACATAATAACGTGGTATTTCGGTCTGCCGACATCTTCAAGCCATGCAATTCTTTCAAGTCTGGTAGGCGCTGCGATAGCAACCGCGGGAGTAGAAGTTATTATCCAAAAAGGAGTTTATAAGATTCTTCTCGGTCTGGTTTTTTCTCCTCTTGTCGGGCTCGCATTAGGTTTCCTGCTTATGTTATTCCTTATGTGGATATTTAAACGCTCTGCGCCGTCATTGGTTTCAAGGCTCTTTAACAGGCTGCAGATTGTTTCAGCAGCCTACATGGCTTTCAGCCATGGCAGCAACGATGCCCAGAAAACCATGGGCATCATAACAATGGCGCTGATCAGCTATAAAGGGTTGTCTGATTTCCATGTTCCGTTCTGGGTAATTGCCTTGTGCGCTGTTTCGATGGCGTTGGGCACAGCAGCAGGCGGCTGGAGAATCATAAAGACCCTTGGCGTGCGTCTTGTCCACCTGAGGCCGATTAACGGTTTTGCGGCAGAGGCCTCAGCGGCTACTATTATAGAGATTGCATCAAGGATAGGCCTTCCGCTCTCAACCACGCATATCATATCCTCAACCATAATGGGCGTTGGCGCATCCAAGAGGTTGTCGGCGGTAAGGTGGGGCGTTGGCGGGAATATAATAATAGCATGGCTGCTTACGCTGCCTGTGTGCGGTGTTCTTGCATGGGCTATCTGTAAAGCAATTCTTCTGTTGGTTTAATGAAAATTCTGCCTGCAGCATTTGTATTAATTGCCATCCTGGTTTTATCTTCCACGGCAGGCGCCGAGGTTATATTCTTTGATGACATTTCACTTAAAGGCGAGCCGGTGATGCTCAAAGCTGTGACAAAAGGAAAGATCTTCAGCAAAGGCGGGCAGCTGGTTGAATTTTATGTTGACGGAAAATCTATAGGCAGGTCGCTTTCAGGCGGTGACGGCGCCGCATTCAAGGAATTCAGAGCGGAAAAAACAGGACTGCATAAAGTCTCCGTAGTATCCGGCAAAGATAAAGACAGCGGCTTCCTGCTCTCTCTTAAAAAAGGGGCAGAGATTGTTTTCATTGATGTTGAGGGAAGCATGTTCGCGCCCCTGTCAGGCAAACCAATGAAAGACAGCCGGAAAGTGATTAAGGCAATAGCAAAGCGATTTCCTGTTGTGTATCTTCAGGCAGGGGTTCTTGATATCAGGGCATTAAAGAAATTACTGAAGGAAAATGAATTCACAGAGGCGCCATTGCTTCCATGGAGAGAGGGGAATGCGTTTGAGGAAGCGGATAAAAAAGGGTTGAAGATTAAGTTTGTAATAGGCGGTAAAACAGTTATAGAATCAGCAAAAGAATTCAAACCGAAAGCGTTCAGTTTTAATGAAGTGGAAGGAGCAGAGGAAGTAAAAGGCTGGGAGGAGATAGGGAAGAAGATGCGTCTTGTGATAAAATAAAAGTGCATGAATTAACAGCATTAATATGAAAACAAAAAAGTCAGGCAGCGAACTTTTCTTTGATATCTTTGAAAGCCCTGTTGGAAGGCTGTTCCTTTTATTTTCAGGGAAAAATCTTGCAGGAGTATCCTTTGAAAAGCCGGATTGCAGAAGAGGAGAGGCGCCTGAATCATTTAAGCAAGAACTGAAAAATTATTTTGAAGGAAAGAGTGAAGATTTTAAGCAGGGCGCTGTATTTTTGGAAGGCACGGATTTTGAGAAAGAAGTCTGGCTTGCATTAAAAGAAATTCCATATGGAGAGACGCGCAGTTATAAATGGCTTGCGGAAAAAATAGGGAGTCCGAAGGCAAGCAGGGCAATAGGACAGGCGCTTGGCAGAAACCCAATTCCGATAGTCCTGCCATGTCACAGAATAATCGAGTCTGACGGCTCAATCGGAGGCTATTCACCAGGCGTTGATATAAAGAGAAGGCTGCTTGAGATGGAATACTATAACGCCCTTTCAAATAGCGCTGGAAGAGAGGCTTTTAAAATAAAGGAGAAAATATGGCAAAGGTAAAAGAAGGAGATACAATAAGCATCCATTACACAGGCAAACTTGAAGACGGAACAGTCTTTGATTCTTCTGAAGGCGGCGCGCCTCTGGAATTCAAGGTAGGCGGAGGAGCGTTTTTGAAAGGGCTTGAAGACGGCGCCATAGGAATGGGAATCGGAGATGAAAAAACAATCAGAATTCCCGCTGAAGAAGGATACGGCATTTACATGAAAGAAAAGGTTTTTGAATTTGGCAGAGACAGGGCGCCTGAAAACTTTGACTCTGAGATAGGACAGCAGCTTCAGATGTACAGGGCTGACGGTATGCCTATAACAGTTAAAGTTACCGGCAAAACAGAGAAGGCATTTATCATGGACTGCAACCATCCATGGGCGGGAAAAAATCTGGTATTTGAGATAAAGCTTGTGGAGATTTTGTAGGCAGTGTTGTCTATCTGATATATGCCTCGGTGACGTATCTTCTCATCATCCTGTGGCTGTTGAAGTAGTAGGCATTTTTGCCTATGGCATTCTGCATCATTCGAATCCATGTATGTCTGTCGTTGTGATACATGGGGATTATGATGGCCTCAAGCTTGTTGTATAAATCATCAGCGTCTCTTTGGTCTATTGCGTCAACATCGTCTGTAAGCATTGTTTCTGTCGGGCTTGGACCAATAGCCCATCCTGTAAATCCCTCAATATGGCCCTCTATCCACCAGCCGTCAAGCACGCTGAAGTTTATTACGCCGTTATGAGCTGCCTTCATGCCGCTTGTGCCTGACGCCTCATGCGGCCTGAGAGGCGTGTTAAGCCATATATCAACACCGGAGACAAGCTTAAGGGCTTTCTCCATGTCATAGTTTTTAAGGTAGGCTATCTTAACTTTTCCTTTTAACTTTTCTTTTATTACGTGGATTTTTTCTATCAGCCATTTGCCGTGGTCGTCTTTCGGATGCGCCTTGCCTGAGTAAACAAGCTGTATCTTTCCTGAGGCAATCCTTTCTAACCTGTCAATATCGCTGAAAATAAGGTCAGGGCGTTTGTACGCAGTTGCCCTGCGCGCAAAGCCTATTGTAAGGGTGTCGTAATCCATGCCTGCTTTAGTTTCTGAATTTACAAAATCAATAAAAACCTTTTTTGCTTCAATATGGGCTGTCCATAATTCTTCTTCGGGGATTCTGCCTACTCTCACAAAAAGTTCAGGTTCGTTTGCCCATCCCGGCAGGTATTTGTCATAAAGCTTTTTCAGGCTGTCGCAGGTCCAGGTATAGCTGTGCACGCCGTTTGTTATTGCCGATATCTCATAACCGGGGAACATGTCCTTTGAGACATCTCTGTGCTTTTTAGCAACACCGTTAACGAACTCGCTCAGGTGTAAAGCAAGCATAGTCATATTTAGATTGTCCTTGCCTCCGAGATCTTTCAGCACATTTAAAGGTATTAATTCCCCCATTACCCGCAGGATCAGGTCATATGAGAATTTGTCATGGCCGGCCTCAACAGGAGTGTGGGTTGTAAACACGCAGATATTTTTTACCCTGTCAACATCCCACACAAGCCGCTCGTCCCATACGTCTTCTATCGGCCGTTTATATCTGAGCAGCAATTCCAGCGTAAGAAAACCGGCATGTCCCTCATTCATGTGGTATTTTTTTATCTCAAATCCGAGTTCATAGAGCATCCTTACACCGGCTATGCCGAGGACAATTTCCTGTTTGAGCCTGTATACATGGTCGCCTCCGTAGAGGTAAGAGGTAATCTCCCTGTCATCCTGAGAGTTTTCTGCAACATCAGTATCAAGAAAAAACACAGGGATGCTTCCGCCTGTCAGACTTTTCACAATGTAAAGCCACGCCTGAACCGCAACATCTCTTCCTTCTATCTGCACATATACCTTTGCCGGAAGAAGGGTCATCTGTTTTGACGGCTCCCATAGTGTCGGCATCTCCGTCTGCCTTCCCCTTTCGTCTATCTCCTGTGTGAAATATCCTTTTTTGCTGAGAAGGGTTACAGCAGCCATCGGGAGCTTAAGGTCCGCGCCTGATTTAATCGTATCTCCTGCGAGCACTCCAAGGCCGCCGCTGTAAGATGGGATATCGTTGGCAATTCCTATCTCCATTGAGAAATAGGCAATCTTCGGGTCTTTTGTGAATTCCTGCAGTTCGGGCAAGAACTGGTTCATATAGCTTTAATCCCTGCCTCTTTGAATCCCTTTGCCCTGAAAATGCAGCTGTCGCATTTTCCGCAAGGCGTAACGGTGAATCGGTGAATCGGTGAATCGGTGAATCGTTTTGCTTCTGCCCCTCTGTAACTTTTCACTTTTAACTTTTCACTTTTAACTTTTTTAGGCTGCGGGTCATAACAGCTCCATGTCAGGGAATAGTCCAGCCCTAATTCTTTCCCCTTTCTAATTATCTCTGCCTTTGTCAGATGAAGAAGAGGGGCTTTAATGCTGAATCTGATTTTTCCTTCCACCGATGCCTTTGTTGCAAGGTTTGCCATTTTTTCAAAGGCCTTCAGATATTCGGGACGACAGTCAGGATAGCCGCTGTAATCTACCGCGTTTGCGCCGATAAATATATTCTCAGCCTTAAGCGCCTCTGCCCATCCAAGCGCAAACGAAAGAAAGATTGTGTTGCGTGCAGGGACATAGGTGACGGGAATAGAGCAGCAGGACTTTGTGGAAATTTTTTTTACCACTGAACTACTGCACTGCTGCTCTTCTGCTCTATTTTTCGGCACTTCCATCTCTGATGTCAGAGCCGAGCCGCCGATTGCTCTTAAATCAAATTTTATTACGAGATGTTTTTTTACTTTTAATGATAGGGCGACTTTTTTTGCCGCCTCAAGCTCTATTTTGTGCCTTTGATTGTAATCAAAGCTCAGGGCATAAACTTCATAACCCTCGTGTTTTGCTATTGCTGCTGTTGTGGAGGAATCTACCCCGCCGCTGAGAAGGACAACCGCTTTTTTAGCGTTGTGCCTTCTGCTTTTAGTAAACGTCATCCGCTGTGCCTTCTTTACCGTCAGGCCCTGCGCTGAAGAGGATAAAATCACCGGCCTCTGTTTTATAGATATATTGCCTGCCCCACGAATCAGTCGTTTTTGTTATCTGATCTATTGATTGTGGATAAGAGCCGTTCTCATATTTATATGCCTCAATAATAAATCTTATGTTATCTATGTCCGCTGATGTTTTAATTCTGTCAGTGTAGTCAGACCGCTGCGAAGGAAATGAGATTATCGCAATAAAAAGGCTGACCAGGAATATAACCGGAGTAATAAATGGCGGGTAGGGAATGCCTTTTTTATCCGGCCGCGCTGCCCCGCGCAAAGCAATCTCAGGAGCTACAGGAGCAGTCTCTTTAGGTTCTATAAGGCCTTTTTCCATAAGGGATACGAGAAACTTGGACGCCTGAAAACTGTCCATATGACTGGATTCAATTGTTGCGCTGACATCTCTTTCGCCATCCACAAGCCCGAGGATCTCTTCCTCATCAGAGGTAAGCGCGGCGCCTGATTTGCCTGTTTTTTCAAATATGGTGTCAGGGCTTAACTTGCCTTCTATCAGCGACCATTCATCTATGATGCGAAGCCCTTCCATCAGGACATGCTGGGTATCAAGCGATACAGGCATCTCCTTGTCAACAGGCACTCCTTGCGGAGAAAACTCATAGTCACCATCTTTCCAGCTGAAGAGTTGAATCACTGTCTCGGTTATCTGCGTTGTAAGAATTTCCTGTATCTGTTCTTTTCCAATAAGACCCTTTTTTATAAGTACGCTGCCAAGCTTTTCTCCTGTTGACTGCTGTTCCTCAAGGGCTTTCTGAAGGTCTTCTTCTTTGATAAGCCCCTTATTTAAGAGCAGTTTTCCAAAACGGTTTGCCTCAACCTTTCTCCTGGTCTCTGCTGATATAATATTGCCCTCATAGAACAGCAGCCGAACCCTGTCCATCCTGCCTTCAAGCGTGAGAACGCCTGTTTTATGCTGGAAGTATATAAGCTGCAGTATATCTGCCAGGCCGAATTCTTTTAAGGAACCCTCTAAAGACATATCCTACTTCAGCCTCCTTCGCGCAGCTATATTGGAGATAAGGTATAAAAAAGCCATAAGCATCACTGCCGGAATTGTAAGCCAGCTATGTGAAAACAGTGAAAGTCCTGTAGAAAATAGCGGTTTAAGCAATATCAAAAGCAGCAGGAAAACAAATAACCACAGGAATAAAGTTCCTGAAAGAATTCTCCCCCAATAAATATGGGCTATTCCCGGCGGTGCAAAAGAAAGGATACTGATTGTGCGCCTTTTTTTCTTCTGGAGTTCCTGCACCTCAAGCTGTTTTGCTACCCGTATCCTTGAATCAAGGGCATCAAGTTTAATAAGAGACTTATAGCATAAGGAGCACATTTCCCCCCAGAGCTTTCCTTTCCCGCACTTTCCGCAGAGTATTACACCGCACCGTTGACACCTGTAGGCCCTCTCTTTGAATGCCGAGTCCATAATGTAAAACAGCGCCAACAGGGCAATAGAGACGATGACAGAAGAGGCAGAATTCAGGGGGGAGATTTTTATGAGTCCCCGTGCGCCGGTTTCCGCATATTCCCACATGACTGACATTGGAAGGTTTTCATCAGTGACAAGTCTGTTTGGATTCCGGCTTGCGGCTGACGAGAATTGGGATACGGATTCACTGCTGAGTTTTATGGCTTCGGTGAAATATTCCTCTCCCTTTGCAAAGTCAAGTGTTTCTCGCGATACCTGGCTGAGATTGTAATAAGCCGATGCAAGCGGTTTCAATTCTATGGATTTTTTATATGATTCTTTTGCCGCAGCCATATCATTGACGCCAGCATAGGAATTTCCGAGATTGACGTAAGCCCTTGGGTCTGGATATGAGGCCAAAAGTTTTTTATAGGCAGCTATTGCCTCTTCATAGCGTTCCTCCCGTTTGAGCGCAAGGCCGTAGGAAAAAAGGGATATAAAATCATCTTTATTTTTAAGAACGGAAGCGGCGTATTTATTGTCTCTGCTTTCATTGACAGCCACAATAGCCCTGAGTTCGGGAGAGGGAGCGGAGAGAAACATGTTTATAATGTTCAGACAGAGAGGAGACAGAAGGAGAAGCAGAACAGATGCATAAACAACAGTCTTATTCATTCCTCTGAAATATAATCCCAGCAGAAACAGGGAGCCTGTCATGAAGAATAAAGGGCCGAGAAAAGAGAGCGGGACAAGCAACATGGCAATTAAAATATTTTTCTTGCTTTCCTTAATATCATGAGATAAAAGAGGGATGTCTGTAAAAAGCCTTACAGCTAAAACCACAGCAAGCACAATAACAAAAGAAAGCATGAAGCTTGCGGTAAAAAGCCCGGATATACTCATCAACCACCAGAAATTTTTTTTGTAAGCCTTAAATCCCTTAATAGTATAATCAAGGCTCTCAAACATGCCGCTTGCTGAAGGCGAAAAACTTATTTTTGCCATTTCAAAATATGCGGGGGGGAGATTCGGAGAATGCTTTACCGCCTCTGTTAAAAGGCTCTTGGCTCTTGACGGGTCAGCGTGGGCTTTTTTTATCAAGACATACGAATAAGGCTCATTGTTTTCAAGCCCCCTGTCAAGGTGCGACTCATAGATGTCTTCAGCGAAGGATGAGACTGAAAATGCAAAAGTAAAAATTAAAAATGCTAAAGTAAGGAAAAAAATATTTTTGACACCTTCGTAAAAAGTGTCATTGCAAGCGGAGGTCCCTCGCCTGTCATTGCGAGCAGAGCGAAGCAATCTTGTTTTATCGCTCAGGGCAGTCTCCGCCGAAGCAATCTTAAAGCAGGCTCGGGATAAACTCCGCAATCTCACAGTTTGCAACTCATTGAAAAACTTAGATTGCTTCGTCATTTCATTCCTCGCAATGACAACATTTTTGAATTTTTAACTGCCCCGATGCCGTTCGCCAATCTTTTTTTCCGTCCCTTTTATGAGCCTCTCTATATTACCAATGTGTCTCACTAAAATCAAAAGCGCAATCAGGGCCGAGATTAGTACTTTTATCCTCACAGGGTCCAACAAAAATACATTTACAGGAAGAAGCCCGAACGATATTATCGCGCCGAGAGAAGAATATTTTGTTATAAGAGCTGCAACAAGCCATATTATAAGTGTAAGTATAGCAACTTTAGGAGAATAAATCACTAAAACACCGAGGCTTGTGGCAACGCCCTTGCCTCCTCTGAATCTGAGAAAAAGCGAGAAATTGTGGCCAAGTATTGCAGAAAGTCCCGCCAGCCCTTCAATTGCGGCTTGAGGGTTTGATGTGAAAGATTGTAAGAGTCCGGCCCCAAATTCTGAGGCGTAGAATCCGGGGTCGGAAACGAAAGCCCTTGCTATTGCCACGGCTGCTGTGCCTTTCAGCATATCTCCCAAAAGCGTAAGCAAAGCAGCCTCTTTTCCTAAAGACCGCAGCACATTTGTTGCGCCTATGTTGCCGCTTCCAATTTTTTTCAGGTCCACGCCTTTAGCCTTTGCGATTATTACCCCGCATGGAATTGAACCCAATACAAAGGAGAAAGCTATAAGCAATGTTATTTCCATATGAAAATCCCTTCTTTGTCATGCTGAACTCGTTTCAGCATCTTTAAGATTCCGAACCAAGTTCGGAATGACACCTCCACCTACATTTGTGTTTCATTTTATCTTTTTCCAGAAAGAGATTGTATACTGAATTCCTGAGATTACAGAGAGGACGAGCGCGGCCCATATAAAAATCATGCCGACATCATAAAGGTCTATATCAAATATGCTTTCCCCGAGAATCAGGCAGAGGATTGCTGTTATCTGCGCTGTTGTCTTGAGTTTTCCACCCATTTCAGCCGGTATGATTATGTCCTTTGACAATGCGACAACCCTCAGTCCTGTTACAAGGAATTCCCTGACAATTATAACTATTGCCATCCATGCGGAAAGCCGGGCCATATCCACCAAGACCACAAGAGCCGAAATAACAAGGAATTTATCTGCGAGGGGATCAAGGATAATGCCGAACTTTGTTATCTGCCCTGAACGCCTTGCAAGATAGCCGTCAAGAAAATCTGTTATTGCTGCGATTCCAAATACTGCCGCGCCCCAGAACGGATGCTGATAGGCTACGATTACGAAAACAGGGATAAGGATAATCCTGCTTAATGTAAGGACTGTCGGGATATTAAGTTTTAAGATACCCATCTATGACTTTATTCCATAACCCCTTGGCCTTAAGGATAAGGTCCGTGACTTCTCTTGCAGCGGCCTTGCCCCCTCTGTTTTTTGTGACTGCTGAGGCGTGAGATTTGACTTCTTCAGGCGAATCAGCAACAGCAAAAGAAAGCCCGACTCTCTTTAGCAGAGGCAAGTCCACTATGTCATCGCCTATATATGCTATCTCATTATCCCGGAGAGAAAACTTGCTTTTAATACGATTGTAGGCTTCTATTTTGTTATAGCATTTCTGGTAAACCTCGGCAATGCCAAGCTCTTTTGCCCTTCTCTCCACAACCTTTGAGCGCCGTCCTGTAATTATGGCGGCCTGAATGCCTGCCCTGATGAGCATTTTTATGCCGTGCCCGTCGCGCACATGGAAGGCCTTGAACTCGTTGCCTTTATTGTCAAGAATAATGCTTCCGTCCGTAAGAACTCCGTCAACATCAAGAATCAGAAGCTTTATATTTTTAGCAATCTCCGTGATTTGTTTTTTAGTCTTTTTCATGATGAATTTCAATTCTGGTGGAGCTGATCGGGATCGAACCGACGACCTCTTGAATGCCATTCAAGCGCTCTCCCAACTGAGCTACAGCCCCTCTTTAAAAAGTTTTAAGTTAAAAGTGAAAAGTTCTTTTAGTATTGAATTTTAAATTTTAAACTGCACTTTAGTCAACATGAGCAGAGCAGCAGAACAGTAGAGCAACAGAACAGAAGCAAAAACTACTGCACTACCGAGCTACTGCTCTACTGCGCTGTTGCGCTACTGCTCCTTGATATTATTTCCATAAAGCAGGGAGAGTTGCGGATGTTGTCATAGGTCTTTGATGTCTTTATATAGCTCCAGTTGTTATATCCCTTTCCTATTGCCTTTTTTAGCCACATGCATGCTTCTTCCGCATCATTTTTTGCCGCATAGAGTTCTGCCATGCTGTTTAGAGCGTAGATGTTGTTTGGGTTGAACTCCATGGACTTTTTAATATCGCTTTCAGCCTCCTCGTATTTCCCCATCAGGATAAATGTAAATCCTCTGTTGTTATATGCCATGCCGTTTTGAGGGCTTAGCTCAATAGCCCTGTTAAAATCAGCGATAGAAAGGCCGTATTGCCCTATTTCCTGATACGCGTTTCCCCTGTTGATATATGCCATGTCGAAATTAGGGTTTAGTTCAATGGCTTTGCTGAAATCAGGGATAGAGAGATTATATTGCCCTTTTTTCTGATAGGCAATGCCCCTGTTGCTGTATGCGCCATAGTTGTCGGGATTTAATTCTATTGCCTTGGTGTACTTGGCGATATCAAAATCATATTTCCATAACTTTGTCATCTATGAATCCTCTGGTTGTAATATTACACCTTTCTGGAGCAGTAGAGCAATAGAGCAATAGTTAAAGGCTTTTCTGAAAGTTCCACAGGAGCTTCCCAACCTCTTCGATGAGCTTCTCTATTTCAGTGGTATTCGCTTTTATATAACCAAGATTTTTCGAAAATTCAAGAAGATATTCTGTTTCCGCTAAAGAGCCGCGAGCTATATCAATAAATCTGGAAAGCTCTGCCTTTGTTCGCCGCCCATAACCTTCAACGATATTTGTTGGTATGGAAAGAACAGCCCTCCTTATCTGGCTTGTTATTCCAAAAGTCTCTTTCTTTGGAAATGTTTCTGTAAGGATATAAACATTCAAAGCAAGTTCATTAGCCTTTTGCCAAACAATTAGATTTTTGTATTTAGCCATAAAGCATTATATCATACTGCTGCTGCCCTTCTGCTCTACTGCGCTGCTGCACTATTAATCCACACCCTGTTGCAGAGAAGATACAGGGGTTATGGCGACTATTCACAAAAAACCTTTATTTTTCAATCAGGCATAATGGGCATGCTTATTGCTTCTTACATTTATAGATTATAAGGAACTGGATTCCGCATCAAGTGCGGAATGACATTTTATTGTGTATTGTTATTTGACAGATGTTTTTAGCTTGACAAAAGATGTGGGAAATGATTAAATTTATCATATTTTTATAAAATTCGCTCTTGCGGAACTCCATTTTATGGAGCTGATTTCATGAGAAAAGGAGGTGACGGCAGAGCAAAGAAGCGGCAGTAAATCCGCCTTACTTATGGCGGACAAAGAAGTAAAAAAGTAAAAAGGGCAAATCCCGTTTTTAACGGGAAAAATACTGAACCAAACCGAAAACAGCGCAGCAGCGCAATAGCGCAACAGAGCAGGAGTAAAAAATTAAAAAACTACTGCTCTACTGAACTTCTGCTCTACTGCTCTAAAATGGTTTGGGAAGTGAAGGAGAGCAAATGAAAAAGTATTTGGCATTAGTATTAGGCGTATTATTTACGCTCGGTTTTGCAGTTAGCGCCTTTGCCATCACTGCCGAGATTCCGGCAGAGACACAGGCAGCGGTTGCAAAGGGTTCAACACAGATAACACTGGGCGGAGAGATAAGGCTCAGAGGTGAGCTTACGAACAATACTGACTTGGACCAGAACAGCGGTGTAAAAGAGAATGCTGACACCAAGTCCTACTATGACGGCAGGGTAAGGCTCCGCATTCAGGCTGAAGTATCAAAGAACACAATGGGTGTAATCCACCTTGAAACAGGCGACAGCAGCGGTTCTGCCACAAACGCAAGTGATAATTATGTTTGGGCATCGCAGACCGGTGAAGGCGTGGGTACGTATACATCAGGCAATGCCAAGAAGGGCAGCATGGAGGTTCTTGAGGCATGGATTCAGCACAAATTTAATGTGGGTGTTCCTGCAGGCATAAAGGTTGGTCATATGCCGTTAAAGCTTGGCGATGGCCTTTTCTTTGACCATTCAAAATTCGGCGATGACGCAATCATGGTATTTATGGACCCGACAAAGGAACTCAACATTGCTCTGTTAACAGCCAAATTCACAGAAGGCACAAACATTATGCATGATGATGCAGATGCATATATGGCATTGGCGACCTACACAAGCGGTAAAACAAGCGTAGGCGCTGATTTCACCTATCTTGATGACTCGAGAAACTATATCAGCAGCGCAGGGGCATTAACTGCCCAGGGTCCGAATAACGGAGGACTCCACCTTTATAACCTCGGCTTACGCGCTGCAACAGAGGTTGTAGGGTTCGGCATCAAGGGTGACGTAGAATTTAATGGCGGCAGGAGCAGGTCAGAGGCCAATTTCACAGGCCTATCAGACAAAGAGATAAAGAATAGGGGTTATGCCTATCTCGTTGGAGTAAGCTATAAACTCAATCCTGTAAAGCTCAGCCTTGACTATGCTTTCGGAAGCGGCGACAACAATTCCGCTGACAACAAAAATAATGGATTCGCCAACGCGCTCAGCAACGTGCAGAAATACACATATGTGTATGACTATCGCGTAAAGACAGCGCAAGGCTCAACTAACACAGGACTTACCAACACACGGTATATAAAACTTGGCGCAACTGGAGACCTTACAAAGGAGCTGAATATTGATGCCAATTTTTATCTGCTCAGCGCTGCAAAGAAGAAGTCAATAACAGTTGGTACAACAACGTCTACAACAACAGACTTGGGATCAACAGCCTCAACAGTAGGCGATTCCAAGAAGATCGGCAGAGAGCTTGATGCAAAGATAACCTATAAGCTTGACAAGAACCTCGTTTACTTCGTAGAGGGCGGTTATCTCTGGACAGGAGCTTTCTATGATACGGCATCTCAGAGCGCTGACGATGCATATGCAGTAAGACACGGACTGACACTCAGCTTCTAATTGTAGCAAAGTTGAATCTCAAAGGCGTCCCGATAAAATCGGGACGCCTTTTTTATTTGCAGGTTTCTTCCGCTGTCAGATAAACAAAGAACTGTTGTATAATAAATAACTATTTTTATGCGTGCATATGATTTAATAAAGAAAAAGCGTGACGGAGCAGAGCTTTCAAAGGAAGAACTTTCTTTCCTTATTACTGAATACCTCTCCGAAAAAATCCCAGACTATCAAATGTCCGCCTTCCTTATGGCTGTTTATTTCAGCGGAATGACGGATGCCGAAACAATTGCTTTAACCGAATTGATGCTTTCATCAGGCAATAGGTTCGATTTTTCCGATATCTCAATCCCCAAGGTTGACAAACATTCAACAGGAGGTGTGGGGGATAAAACAAGCATAATACTTGCCCCGCTTATGGCTGCGATGAACGTAAAAGTCCCGATGATAGCTGGCAGAGGGCTGGGCCATACAGGAGGGACCATTGATAAGCTTGAATCAATTCCCGGGTTCAGGACAGACCTCTCAGTAACAGAATTTAAAAATAATGTTAAGGACATCGGTTTCTCTATAATAAGCCAGACAGATGAGATTGCGCCTGCTGATAAGAAACTCTATAGCCTCAGGGATGTTACTGCGACTGTGGAGTCAATCCCGCTGATTGCGGCAAGTATTATGTCAAAGAAGCTTGCAGAAGGCATAGAAGGGCTTGTGCTGGATGTGAAGGTCGGCAAAGGCGCATTTATGAAAAATATCGGTGATGCAGGAAAACTTGCAAGGACCATGGTTAACATAGGTAATTCAATGGGAGTGAAGACAATAGCAGTTCTTACGGACATGAATCAGCCTCTTGGGAAAACAGTTGGAAACGGGCTTGAAATTAAAGAATGCATCTCTGCATTAAGAGGAAAGATGCCGGATGATTTAAAAGAGGTGGTTCTTACGCTCGGGTCATGGATGGTTTATGCGGCTGATTGCGTTACAGAAGAGGCAGCAATATCAAGGCTTTCAGAGCATGTGCTGATAAAATACAAGGCAGAACTTATGGATTTCATAGAGAAGGGCGATGCATTTAAAAAATTTGTTGAATTTGTTGACGCCCAGTACGGCGACCCTGAAGTAGCTTTTAAACCCAATATGATTCCATCTGCCGCAAGAGTAAAAGAGATAAGAATTCCCGGTAAGGGCTATATACAGGAGATGGATGCTGAAAAGGTCGGCACAGCGTCCATGCTTCTGGGCGCGGGGAGGCAGCAGACCGAAGACAAGATGGACCATTCCGCAGGCATAGTCTTAAATAAGAAAACAGGGGATTACATAACTCCTGATGAGCCGATTGCAATGTTTCATTACAATGACGAGACACATTTGAAGGAAGCAGAGGAAGTTTTTCTTTCAGGGATTCAGGCAGGCGAGATCCCTCCGGATAAAAGGCCGGTAATAATTGATGTGGTTATATAATAAAAACAGGATGCAAGATACCTGGTGCGCAGCTTTCTGTTGACAAAGGCTCTTTGAATACATATATTAAATAACCATGGATTCTCATCTGTATGAACTGCATGAACTTGGCACAAAGTTATTTGAAGAGGGCAAATACTCAGAGGCAGAGCCTGTCTTAAAAGATATTATCGCCATCAATCCTAAGTATGCGGACGTATTGAACAAACTCGGCATTATTAACCATCTGAAAGGCAACACTAAAGAGGCTGCGGAATATTTTGAAAGGGCGCTTGAGATTAATCCAAGATACACACAGGCGTCTCTTAACCTTGCTATTGCGTATAATGACATGTGCGAATTCAAAATGGCGCAGGAGGTATTTTCAAAGGCTGCACAGATAGCTCATCCCACCCCGACTTCTATTGACCCCTTCGCGGCAGGCAAGCTGGCAAACGAACATTATAAACTCGGCAGTCTTTATTTTGACCTCGGGCTTTTCGATGACGCCATAGAGGAATACAGCAAAGCGCTTAAACTTCATCCCAGACTGGCTGATGGGCACACTAAAATCGGCATGGCTTTGAGGAGCAAGGGCAGGCACGAAGAGGCAATAACCCATTTTAAAACGGCAAAGGAAATAAATCCCGCTTATGGACAGGCATGGGTTCAACTCGGGCTGACATATTATGCGAAAGGGCTTACAGCGCTTGCATTTGAAGAATGGGAAGCAGCGCTGAAACAAAACCCTGACCTGAAAGAAGCTAAGACATACCTTCAACTCATTAAGAAAAAGGAACAGTAAACAGCAGTGTCCCTGCTCGGAATAAACTCCCTTGATATCTTATTCAGGACTTCAGCAAAGCCGATAAAAGTAGTCAGCGGCCTGTCTTTTAATATCGATGAATCCGAGGTATTCGGGCTTGTCGGCGAGAGCGGCTGCGGCAAAAGCCTTACGGCGCTTGCGTTGATGGGCATACTTCCTCCGAATGCGTACGCTGAAGGCTCAATAAACTTCAGAGGCACAGACCTCCTCAAACTTGACAAAGAACCCATGCGCCGCCTGCGCGGAAAAGAATTGGCAATGATATTTCAGGAACCCATGACATCGCTTAATCCGGTTCTGACTATCGGGTATCAGATATCCGAGGTTATGACAACGCATCTCGGCATTTCAAAAAAAGATGCTTCCGACAGGGCAGTAGAACTGCTGCGCGATGTGAAAATACCGTCGCCTGAGATACGGATAAAAGAATATCCGCACCAGATGTCGGGTGGCATGAGGCAGAGGGTGATGATAGCAATGGCAATAGCATGCAATCCTGCGCTGCTTATAGCTGATGAACCGACAACCGCGCTTGATGTGACCATACAGGCGCAGATACTTGAACTCCTTCAGGGGCTTCGGCAGGAAAGAAAGATGTCAGTTCTTCTGATAACGCATGACCTTGGCATTATCTCAGAGAACGCCCGGAGGGTTGCGATAATGTATGCAGGAAGGATTGTTGAACTCACGGGTGTAAATGAGCTGTTCAATAACCCGAGGCATCCATATACAATGGGGCTTCTTGATTCACTGCCAAAAGAAAAAGGCAAGCCTCTTAATCCTATACCGGGAACTGTTCCGCGTCCTGACAGGCTTCCTGACGGCTGCAAGTTCTCTGACAGGTGCAGGTTTGTTATCCCTGCATGTCAAGAGAGAGAGCCTGACCTCAGGCAGATATCAACAGAAAAGGAAAGCACACACCTTGCAAGGTGCATAAGAGCTGAAGAGATTATATGGAACTACTGAGCGTAAAGGCTTTAAAGAAATATTTCCCTGTGAAAAAGAAGCTGGCAGGCGAACCGCTGTGGCTTAAGGCTGTGGACGGCATTGATTTTTCAATAGAGAAGGATAAGGTCTTTGCGCTTGTCGGTGAAAGCGGCTGCGGCAAATCAACTGTTGCGCGTCTTGTTTTGAAACTTATGAAGCCTACGGCAGGAGAAGTGTTTTTTGAGGGCAGGGATATATTTGCGCTTAAAGGCGATTCCCTGAAGGCATTCAGAAAATCTGTGCAGATAATATTTCAGG